>CAILDT010000471.1 GCA_903833025.1 uncultured Bacteroidota bacterium
AATCTTGCCAACTAGAAGATTGAAACTGAACAACAAGACTATCAACAGCCGTCATCGTGTTAATAGGGAGCTCAACATACTGATAGTTTGCGGAAGCGAAAAGATATTTGCCAGTACCAAAAGTTTGGCTACCATTATATTTATAAGTAAGGTTTACTAAAGCACTATCTGATGGGTTGGCTGGGGCGTATTTATAATAAAAAGCAAGTGTATCCACCATATTAGCAAATGGATAACCACCGTGTAAACTACACATTCCGCCACCATTTGGGCAAACATAATAACCTGTACCAGCACTTGCGGCTTGCGCTACAGGATGCCCGTTTCTATCACCTTGGTAGGTTACTAATTCCATTGCGTATTGCCCTGCATAAGCATCTGTGCTTTGTAAAATTGTACTTCCGTTATTACCTCCTCCATTTTGATACCAATTGTCAAGAGAATAAATAGTGGTAGGTGTCCAATTTTCGAAATCGCCATTCATCATTGCTGGCTGAGATGCAACTCCGGTAAACGAAATACTGTCCAACTGAAGCATACTGCCAACCATACTAACGTTATTAATAAAATCGCTGGAAGCAGCTCCGAACATTACAGTGTCGGGTGTGCCGCCAAGTGTAAAGTTGAATTGAAACGGAGTGTACGAATTATGATTTCCATAGAAATTGAAAATATAGAAACCAATGCTTGAACCGCCTGATTTAAAATTCACGATAATGTGCGCAGTATCGCCAGAAGGGATGGCTGATTTATAATTCCCATGAATACCCGTTGCCATTTGGTTGTAGGGTATTCCGCCTGTCCAACTTGCTGGGTTGCCACCAGAAGCATTAAAATTTACTGCGTAGGCATTAGCAACATTATTAGTGCCTTGCACTGTGGTTAGTTGCATTGCATACGAACCGTGAAATGGGTCGGCTACTTTTACAACATTGAAAGCTGCACCTGCACCGAAATACGCTTGAGTGTTAGATGTTCCAATAAAATTATTGGGTGTGTTGTAAGTTGCACCTGTCCAGTTTTCGAAGCCACCATTAGGTATTGATTGTGCAATGGCTCCAAAATGGAACAAAATTGGTGTTAATAATAAGAGTAATGTTTTTTTCATTTTTTTTTTGTTTTTAGTGTTAAGTAATTATTAATGGTTAATTATTCGGGAAAGGTAATAAAAACTCTAATTAGCTTTCACTAATTTATAATCTTGATATTTCAGAATATGAACGTACTTGTTTTCAAAGCCGCTTTCTGCTGGATATTGTTTGAATGTAAAGGTGGTTTCCGTTCCGTTGTATTTATTATCTGCAATAGTTTTAAGAAAACCGGTTCCTTGTTTTTGAAGCGCAGAAATAAAATAATAACTAATATCAAATCCTTGATAAACCGACATATCTGGTTCGGTTTTGTATTTGTTTCTGTAAGCGTTTAAAACAGTAATAGTAGTTGGATTTTGATAATCAATAAACGTATTGGAAGCAATGTGCAAGGATAAATCATTCAGATATTCGAAATCCAGATTATCATAGCTTGTCCAGGTTTGAAGCCCGAACAAAATGATTTTAAATTTTTCGTGTTTGCTTCTTAATCCTCTTACAAACTCGGTAACATAAGCTTGGTCCAGCGAAGGCAATACCACTACATTGGTTTTGTTTTCAACCAACATTGTTTCCACTCCCGTTAATCCTTTTGCTTGTTTTACAGAATCAGATGTGGCTAATCCTTTTTCTAAAAGACCATTATTTGCGGTGCTTTTAAACGCATTGAAAAAAGATGATTCTTTTGTTTTTGCATTATCAACCAAAATAATATTTTGTGTGCTAAACGAATCAACAACAAAATGTGCTATTTGCTCTACTTGTAAAGTGGTGGATGGTAGCACCTTGCAAACATAAGGGTTAGAAAACAATATTTTATTGCCTTGTATTAATGGCGATATAATGGATATTGAATGTTCTTTCGCATATTTAGATACTATGCTGAAACTATTGCCCGACAAAGGTCCTATCATCAAATCCATTTTAGCAAGTTCAGGTTTCTTCATTATCCTTTCTATGTTTATTGAATCTTTATCATCCATATCATAAACATAAATTTTTGCATTTAAGTTTTGCTTTTTCAAAGAATCAATTGCTATTAAAGCTCCTTCATAAAAAGATAATGCTACACTTGTTTTAGCAGGCAACTGCTCATCGCCACTAATAAGTTTATCCACATCTATTGTAGAAACCTCCTCGGCGTGGAACGGTAAAAAGTAAGCTATATTATACTGTTTTTTTAGTTCTGGTTTAAAAACAGTTTTTACAACTGTATCTTTTATTTCTTCTTTTGGCTTTGCTTCTATTGGCATTGCAGTTACTTTTTGTTCCGCTTGTTTTTCTTTCTTTTCTTCTCTCTCCTTTCTTGTTTCTTTTGGTTTTTCGGTTTTTACAACTACTGTTTTTTTATTGTCGGACGGAAATTTTAACACTTGCCCTATTTTTAAACCGTCTGCCGCTGATGGGTTTAATGCTTTTATTCTTTCTTGTGAAATAGCATACTTTTTTGAAAACGAATAAAGTGTTTGTCCCTTTTGAACAGTATCTAATATATATTGCGAAGTATCGCTCGCTGCTACCTCAATAGGTTTTGTGGTTGTTTCTTTCGGTTTTGTCTTTTCTTCTTCTTGCTTCTTAACTGTTTCTTTTGGTTTTGTTTTTGGTTTTTCAAACGGAACTTTTAAAACATCACCTGGTTTTATCCCATCTATAGCATCAGGATTTTCGAGTACTATATCGTTTACAGTAAGGTTATATATTTTGGCAATGGCAAATAAAGTTTGTTTTTTTTCTACGGTGTGTAAATAAAACTTTCTACCATCTTCTACGATTGTTTTTTTGCTTTTTCCATTATCGATTACTTTTTCTTTTCCTTTCTTTTGTGCATAAGAAGGGAGAGAACAAATTATCAATAACACCAATGTGAAATTAACAATTGATAATTGAAACTGATTAAACAACTTATTCATAAACTTATAATTCATAACTCATAATTTCCAAAAGCCTTACTCCCACTCTATTGTTGCAGGTGGTTTGGAACTTATATCATACACCACTCTATTTATTCCTTTTACTTTATTTATTATTTCGTTGGATACTTTTCCTAAAAACTCATAAGGCAAATGGCACCAATCAGCTGTCATACCATCGGTACTCGATACAGCACGCAATGCAACTGCGTTTTCATAAGTACGCTCATCGCCCATAACACCAACAGATTGCACAGGAAGAAATATGGCACCTGCCTGCCAAACTGTTTTATACAAGTCGGCTGATTTTAAATTATCAATAAATATGGCATCTACTTCTTGTAATATTCTTACCTTTTCTAACGTTATATCACCAAGTATGCGAATTGCTAAACCTGGACCAGGAAAGGGATGTCGGTTCAAGATAGCTTCATCTATATTTAATGTTTTACCCACTCTGCGTACTTCATCTTTAAATAAAGTATTTAGTGGCTCCACTATTTTCAACTTCATAAAATCGGGTAACCCGCCAACATTGTGGTGCGATTTTATAGTTGCTGATGGTCCTTTTACGGAGATGGATTCTATCACATCAGGATAAATAGTGCCTTGTGCCAGCCATTTCACATCTTCTATCCGTTTCGATTCGGTATCAAACACATCAATAAACACTTTGCCAATTGCTTTGCGTTTCTTCTCTGGGTCGGTGATGCCTGCCAATGCGGTGTAAAATAAATCCTTTGCGTTCACACCCTTCACATTCAAACCCATATGCATATATGAATCGAGCACTTGCTCAAACTCATTTTTTCGTAGCAAGCCGTTATCCACAAATATACAATACAGGTTTTTGCCAATAGCTTTGTGCAACAATACTGCTGCTACTGATGAATCTACCCCGCCACTTAATCCTAACACTACTTTATCGTTTCCTAATTTTTGTTTTAAATCTGCAACTGTGGTTTCAACAAATGAATCAGCAGTCCAGTCCTGCTTACATTTACAAATGGACACCACAAAATTCTTTAATAAAATACTACCTTCTGTGGTATGATATACTTCTGGATGAAACTGAATGGCATACGTTTGTTCGCCCTGCACCTGATACCCTGCAAACTTTACATCTTTGGTAGATGCTATTATTTCAAAATTATCGGGTATCTTGGTTATTGTATCAGCGTGGCTCATCCACACTTGCGAGTGGTTGCTTATGTTTTTAAAAAGAAGATTTTCGTTATTTACAAACTCCAAATTAGCTCTGCCATACTCTCTGTGTTTGGAAGGAAGCACTTCTCCACCAAATTTATGCGCCATTAATTGTGCGCCATAACATACACCAAGCAAAGGCAATTTGCCTTTAAAGGCATCTAAATCTGGGTTAGGAGCTGCACTATCGCGCACTGAAAATGGACTCCCCGAAAGGATTACTCCTTTTATATTTTCAGTAATTTTAGGTGTTTTATTGTAAGGGTGTATTTCGCAATACACATTGAGTTCTCTCACTCTTCGGGCTATTAGCTGTGTATATTGCGAACCAAAATCGAGGATTAATATCGTTTCTTGCATTGCGCAAAGGTAGAAAAATAATTTACTGCTAATAATTGATTATTTTAATCTTACATCAAAACTAATCGCTTTCTTTGTATTCAAAATATAAATAAAAATGAAGAAAAATAAATACTCCTTTGGCAACATTTTAAAAGAAGTTGGGTTTGTAAGACGTAACATACTTTTTACAATTACAATTGTTTTCTTTGTTTTGCAAGGCAAAGCACAAGTAGGCACTTGGACAGCCATTACACAGCAAGCACCTCATCCTAATATGGGAGTAATGTTGCTGTTAACTGACGGCTCGGTTATTACAGAAACTGGCTCCACAGTGGGCGGTGGAAACAGATGGGACAAACTTACGCCAGATATTCACGGTAGTTATATTAATGGTACGTGGTCAACAATTTCGCCAATGCACTACCAACGTTATGGATTTTCTACACAGGTGTTGAAGGACGGGCGCGTGTACGTGGCAGGAAGTGAATATTATACAGGACCATCGAAGTGTGAAATATATAACCCGCAAACTAATTTATGGACAGTAGTAAACAATCCTTTAAACCTTCGGTTTGGCGAATCCAACTCAATGCTGTTGCCTGATGGTAAAGTATTACAAGGGATTGATAATTGGGATTATCCTTCTGGCAATGTTATTTTCGACCCAGCTACTTCCACTTTTGTTTATACTGACTCTACACATCTTGGTGTTACAGTTGAAGCGTCGTGGTTGCTGTTGCCCGACCATAGTATCTTAATTGTTGATTACGCTTCCACTGCTGCCGAGCGATTTATCCCTTCTTTAAATAGATGGATAGCTGATGCTCCTGTGCCTATAAGTGCTGATTTGTATGGCAATTCGGTGGAGATGGGTGCAGGTACAATGTTGCCTGATGGTCGTGCTTTTTTTCTGGGTGCTTCGGGGCATACTGTTTATTATATTCCTTCGGGAGATACCACTAACGGCACTTGGGTGCAAGGTCCCGAAATACCTGATACAACAGGCACTTTGGATGCCCCTTCGGCAATGATGATGAATGGCAAAATACTATTTGCTGCTTCTCCATTGCCTAATCCGATAAACGGTTATTACCCCTTTAATAATCCTACCAATTTTTATGAATTTAATTACTTAACCAATTCATTTAGCCGAACGTTAGCTCCTGATGGCACCGATTCGTTAGACCAACCGTGCCAACTTTCGCATTTGCTTAATTTGCCCGATGGTTCCATACTTTATTCGCAGGGTTTTACTAACACCTCTAATACCTACTACATTTATACGCCAAATGGCGCACCCAACAATGCTTGGAAGCCCACTATAAATACAAATGGAATAACGCAAAACACCTGCTATGATTACACCATTACAGGAACTTTATTTAATGGAATGTCGCAGGGTTCGGGTTTTGGAGATGATTGGCAGATGCCTACCAATTACCCTATCGTGCGCCTTACTTCAGGCGCTAATGTGTATTATGCCACCACACACGATTGGAATAATACGGGAGTACAAACAGGCAATTTAACTACCTCCACTCACTTTACAGTGCCTGCTACGTTACCAATTGGCACCTATTCATTGCAAGTAATTGCAAATGGTATCGCTTCCGACCCTACCACCTTTATATATTCTACTACCTCTACTACTGGCGTTATTACAGGACCAAGTGTGGTTTGCCAACTTACTACAGCTACTTATTCAGTTGCTCCAATTGGAGGCGTTACCACTTATAATTGGACTTTACCATCAGGAGTAACCGGAATGACTATTACATCAGGACAAGGAACAAACACAATAACGGCAAACATTTCGGCAGGTACTACCACAGGAAATATAACAGTAACAGCTGGTAACACCTGCGGCACCAGCACATCATCTACATTAGCCGTTACTAAAAAACCAGTTACTCCGGCTACTATAACAGGTCCGACAGATATTTGCGGATTAACATCAGCAACGTATTCTATACCTCCTACATTTGTTGCTACCTCTTATAGTTGGACAATTCCGGCAGGTATGACCTTAGTTTCGGGAGCAGGAACAACAGCAATAACAGTTAGTATTGCCTCCACCTATACTTCTGGATTAGTAAAAGTAATGGCAGTAAATGCTTGCGGAAGCACGCCAGGAACTCAACTGCTTGTAACAGGAAAAGTATCACCATCAAGCATTGCAGGTTCTTTAAATGTTTGTGGAATGACCACTGCCACGTATTCTACCCCTGTTGTTATTAATGCAAACTCTTATGTATGGACAGTACCCGCAACGTGGTCTATTGCTTCTGGGCAAGGGACAACAAGCATTACGGCAAACTTCCCTGCTAATGTAAATAATGCAACCTTTTTGGGAACTGTTAAAGTACATACCGTAAATACCTGCGGAAACAGTGCTGATAAAGCAGTTACTGTTAGCTACTGCAAATCAGCAATAACAATGGATGGAGCAGCGGAGGAGCAAGATGTTAATTTATATCCTAATCCTATATCTAATGAGTTCACGTTATCAATTAATAATGGACAATGGACAATTGAAAATGGACAGTTGTTATTGGAAATTTATAATGTGTTGGGAGAAAAGGTAAAACAATTGAAAATGGATAATGAACAATTGACAATTAACATAAGCGACTTATCAAACGGAATTTATTTTGTGAGATTGATTGATGGTGATAATAATGTGGTTTATAATCAACGAGTGATAAAGGAATAATGATTAATAAAAAAACAAACCCTAAAATCTATCCGTACCAAAGAAAATAAGAAAGTAAAACAAATTCTTATGATGGCGAGAGCGTTTATATTTAACAAGCCCTCCTGACCTATTTATTGCTTACAAATATTTGTAAATGAATTGTTTTCTGTTTCGTTCTTCTGTTCTTTAGCCCCGCGATATGTGCTCTCTAACTTGAAACTGGTGCCCGCGTTCGCGCGATTCTCAATTTCAAGTTAGAGAGACCTTATTCCACGCTTTTTATAACACTAATAACCTTTAAAACGGTTGTTGTTGTTACAATAAAATAATAAAGTAATGTTTTTATTTAGGTTGCAAAAAAGAGTTGAGAAGGAAGAAAAGCAATAAACCTCTTTTTGCTTTGATATTCGACCCTAAAAAAAGTTTTTTCCAAATTAAAGAAGCTGCCCCAGGTATGGCAGCATCGTTTTCTTTTAACTGCAAATGCTGAAATTAAAAGCCCCAAAAGCTTGTTTGAAATTATTCTTCTTTTAAAAAATAACGAACAAAAAAAAGCCCACCGCAATGTGGTGGGCTTTTTTATTTAAGCCATCTAACTATTTGTTAGTACAACAAGGGCTACCAGGATAGCAACACGCTTTTCCGGCACCACAACAGTCGTTCGCTTTTTTTGTTGTGCTATTTGCAAACACAACTGTACCTGCAACTAATAAAATTGCTACGATACTTAAAACTACTTTTTTCATATTGTTTGTTTTTAAAATTAATTATTTATTTAACTCTTCATTCAAGTCCACGTAGGACGTACTATTTAGGATAATTCGGGAGGATGAAAACAGTCGGACAAATAAGAAGAAACAACATTGTTTTCTTCTTTTCTTTCTATTTTAGAGTTCGAAAAAGTATTCCCGAAAGTAATATTCATTTCGGAAGCACTATATACAAAACAGCAATTACACATTCCAAAAGGATTACAAATACCATTGGTACAGCAGTTGTTTTTAGTATGTTTTTTATCCATCATTCGTTTGCAACAAGCCATTGTACAAGTATCTTTTTTATGCGTAACAGACGAATAAATTTGTATTGCAACTGGCTCTACAGTTAGCAAACAAATAAAAGTGGCTAGTATTAAAGATATTGATTTCATTCTATTAGTTTGTTCGCAAAGATAATGCCGTACTGTTTTATTTATATTGTTAGTAACGTACAAGTAGCCATTGCCACCATTAGTAAATCCTCAATTATAGTAACGGTGCTCATTGGCAAATTAAACACAGCACCCAAACAAGCACATTGTATTTTTTGTTTGTTTACCACACTTTTTATTACCCCAATACTGCTAACACCCATCACCACAATAGTTACAACATTAGTAACTGATGGATTAAATGAAATAAGGTAAGCAATACCTAAAACCAATTCGATAAAAGGATATACAAAACCATATCCCTTTATTTTCATAGCAACAATATCATACATCGAGTAGCTTTGGGCAAATCCTTTTAAATCAAGAAACTTAAAAAAAGAAAAGACAATAAAAAAACCACCCATAAAAAAATTCATAAACTTTAACCCATTTATTTTATTGTTACTAATAGATGCAATAATTGAAACTCCAATAATAAAAGCAAAAATTAATAATAACGGTTTATAGGTAGCCACCCAACTTTTAGTTTGTTCGGTTACTTCATCATGGTTTAAAGCAGTAATTTGGTATTTGCTGTCAGCTCCACCAATTGCGGCTTGCAGGGTATTTAAAGCAATATGCTTACTCATTGTTATAGATGCAGTATTGTTTTCTTTCGAAACCTCCGCAGAAGTTACATCAGCCAATGAAAGTAAATTACTTTTCACTTTGGCTTCACAGCTAGTACAGGTCATCCCTGTTAATTGATAGGTGTGATTCATTTTTAAATTACTTCTTTATTACTTTTTCTAAATCCATTCCGCACTTAGCGCAACTATCTGCTTTCACAGATACTACTTCTGGGTGCATTTCGCATTGATAATATACATCACCCGTTTTCATTTTTGTAGTATCAACACTCATTGTTTCTGTTGATTTTGTTGTTTCATTAGTAACTGTATTATTATTACAAGCTGTAATAAATGTAGCAGCAACTGCCAATATTAAAATTATTTTTCTCATTGTTTAATTACTTTTTGATTATATGTTTTACTCTCTGTTATTATTCGTACAAAATAAATTCCATTTGCTAATTGACTAATGTTTACTGTTGATTGATTACTAGTAATTGTTGCTGATTGTACTTCCTCCCCCAATACATTGTAAATTCGAAGTTGTTTAATTCCTAATTCATAATTTGTAATTCGTAATTCTGTAGTAGCTGGGTTAGGATAAACAGTTAATCCGTTATTATTATTTAGTTGCTTCACTCCTAAAAACGCTGAAGAATCGAGCACTACAAACGTGCCCATCATTCCATCATCTTCGTGCATCAAAATATGGCAATGAAACATATAGGGAACAATAGAATCGGTAAAATCAGTAAACTTTGTTATAAACCTTACCGAATCACCAGGTGGAACAAGTACCACATCCTTGCGCCCTAATTCATTTGGATTGGGTGCAACACCATTTCTATCCAATATAAAAAACTGTACATCGTGAATATGAAAAGGATGTGCCACCATCGTTTCGTTCACTAATTTCCAAATTTCAATGCTGTTAATAGGTATTCGGTAGTCAATCCGCATCATACTAAAACTACTATCATTAAAATAAAACGGACCATCCATAACCATTGCACTATCGGCAGTAAAACGAATAGTTCTTGTAATATTAGCAGACGATTCAGCAATAGGATTATTACTAGTTAAAACACTTGGAATAGTAGTAACAGCACCCACCGTTTGAGCAACTACATTAAACTGCATTATATTATAATCAATTCCATTTAGCGGACTATCCATTGGCGGATTGCCAGGAGGCATAGGCATAGTTGGTCCACCTTGTATGCCCATTGATAATTCAGAACCGTAACTCATTAAATTAAATTGTTGCCCCATCATCCCAACAAGATTAAGTACCACTTCCGCCCTTTCGCCAGGTGCAAGTCGTACACGTGTTGTTAAATAAGGAGCATCCAACAAACCACCATCCGAAGCAATTTGATAAAACTGCATATTGCCAGTAAATCCAAAATTAAAAACCCGCTCACCAGAAGCATTCAATAAACGTAATCGAACCATTTGAGCAGGTACATTCAAATAAGGATTCATCGTACCATTAACAAGCAAGGTGCTATCTTCCATTCCTCTTGGCATAGCTTGATTCATCGAATCGTACTGCTGACATTGAACCACCATCGGGAAATCATCAACACCATATTTACGTGGCAATACTAACGCACCCTCCACACTATCCCTAATAATAATTAATCCTGCTGCACCTTTTATAGCTTGTTCAGCAGTTTTCATATCAGGATGCGGATGATACCAATACGTACCTGCATTATTCATTATTGTAAATTGAGGATGCCACGTTCCACCCGGTAGTATTGGCGAATAAGTACCACCATCCCATTTACTTGGTACGTGTAACCCGTGCCAATGCACAGTAGTAGTATCTTTAATTAAATTGGTAACATTAATAGTAACGTTAGCCCACTTGTTAAAAATTAACGTACTTCCTAAATAATGATTATTGTTGTAGGCGTAAGTATGAGAAATGTTTCCGGCAAAAAACTGCACACTGTCCTCGTGCATACTCAAATTAAAATTAGTACCCACCAACGTATCAGGTATAAACAAAGCATTTTGAGATGATACCCTCAAACCTATCAATAATAATATACTTAATACTTTTCTCATTATATTTTTTTACGCTATCACCTCCCGCCCCCTCTCCTTTGGAGAGGGGGTAAAGGGATGACGCACTTTTTACTTTTTAATAAACTTTCTTGTTATGATACCTTCCTTAGTTATTACATTCAACATATAATTGCCTGTTGCCAAATTTGCAATATCAATAGTATTGTTTGTAGTAGCAACCACGCTTTCTACTGATTTTACTACCTTACCTTGCATATCTAAAATATGAATACTTACTTTTTGTTCTTTTACAGCAGATAAATCAATCATCAAATTATCAGTAGCAGGGTTAGGAAACAAACTAATAGTAGCATCCAAAGTGTTTTCTGAAATACCAACAGTACCAGCAAAAGCTAATCCATCAACCCATAAATAATCATTGTTTGCAGGGTTAGCACCACTTGCAGCAAGTGTAATAATACAAGTATCAGGATTATTGATATCAGTACCATAAGTAAGTGGAATACTAAAACTTGCCCAACTCATTGCCATACCAGAAAGCTGCTGATGAGCACTTGCAACGGTTACTCTAATATTATTACCACTATCCCAACGAGTAAGTTTAACATCAATGTAACCTTGACTGGTACCATAAACCATATGTTGCCAACTACCCGTTAAATTAGCCGAACGATTAGTATAAGCAAAACCTGATTTAGCAGTTTGAGTAACCGAATCAATAACACCACTAACAGCAATACCTGGAGCAACACTACTCGCCATAGTTTTTGACGTAAGTTTTAAATAATGTGCGCCTGAAGATGGATTTGCTGTGCCTTGTTCGCAAGTAAAAACACTTAAAGCCATTGTAGAATTATTCAAACAGTCCCATCCATTTGGATTATTATAGGTACCACCACCCATACTAGTCCACGTTTCGAAACCACCATTAGGAATCATTTGCGCTTTGGAAATGGTTACTACCAAAGTCAAAGCAATCATTGTAAAAATTGTTTTCATTTTGTTTTTGTTTATTATTAATTTAATTATTATTTATTGATATTTAAAAGCGATTGTTGATGATGTTATC
>CAILDT010000472.1 GCA_903833025.1 uncultured Bacteroidota bacterium
ATAAAAGTTGTCATCTCTTTTCAGTTTTTCATCACAGGCCATCGCAGCTAACATGTCATTTTCCACCTCCCAGATATCGTGCGGATTATATTTCTTGGCCTGGCTCGCACCTAAGCAGGCTTTAAAGATTTCCTCGATATAACTGAGGTATTCTTTTTTCACTAACCTTTTATAGGTTTTCGTCTCATTGTCGTCATAATCTTGCGGACCCAAATAAATATCATAATCATAGATGCCCAGCTGAGCTAAGGTCAAATGACTAATATACTGTTTGACATTTTTCTCATCGGGCATCAACACCCACTGGATGGGCGAGCACCAGGAAATGGTTTCATTCTTGTTGACCATGGCCAAGAGGCCATACATATCCTCTTTTTCGACGAAGCTGGTTAATTCAGCCAAAATCGCATCCACGTGTTTAAACATTGCTTTGGTAGTATTGTCGTGGAGCGAGCGATAGACATTATTGATGGCAATCGCTTTTTCGGATTTGGGGTTTGCCTTGATATAGGTTTTCATATAGTCAATCAATTTGTAATACACCTGTTCTTGCACAATCCGAAAAGTATCAAATTGTACGTAATAATTCTTCTCTCCTTTTTCAATGTCATTTTCTTTAAACCATTCCTCATTCACATACCCATAATAATCATTTTTAACCTGATTCATAACTTTAGGTAATTCACCCGCACGGAAATTGTCCGTGAGAAATTTGCTATATCTTTCGCCCTGGGTTTTATATTTTTTGTATTTGGGGTCTTTCTTAAACTTCTCGATAATCGCCGCAAATTTTTCTAAATTGTTTTTGTTCTTATAAAAATTTCCTTCGTAGGTACTATATTGGCCCGTCGAACAGATTTCGCCCATTTCAGTATCTGAATAACAGCGTTTATCTCTTTTGATGGTCTCAATCTTGCTGGTTTTATTTTGCCGCGCATGACCTTTATTATCCCCTTTATTATCCCCTATATGCCTTCGTTTATGGGTTTTATGCGGCATTTATATTATACCTATATTTTTAGGTTACTAAAATGTAAAAATTATTATTTGCCAAGTATATATACTAATGAGTATGTTTGAGGATCCTTCGAGTCCACCTAGTACTAGTACTGATGTTTCGGGTAATTCGCCGCCTGCTAGTGGTTCGCCGCCTGCTAGTGGTTCACCGCCCGCCAGCAAATCATCCAGCGGAGGCGATGCCTCGGGAAACGATCCCTCATCAAGTATAACGAATTTAATTATGGGCCCACCCACCACGAATAAACATGACGACAAAGGCAATTTGGTGGATGCCTCCGGTAATCCAATTAGCTGGAACAACCAGGCCAGTTGGTTGAATTTTATCAAAGCACTTTTACATTTTTTTATTTTGTCGCTGTTAGTCGGGTTATTTGGGTCGGGTTTTATTTATCTAACTACGCGCGGCAGCGACTTGGATACAATATTACCAACCTATGAGTTATTTTATACGGCAGCCAGTTATGAAGTACAAAAAAACGGACCGTATACGGACGTCAATTGTAATGAAGTGGGCTCGGGTTCTTTTGGCGTGTTTGAAGACAATTTCCCCTATAATTTAATACTTACGAAAGGTTCGAGTAAATCAGAATTGCAAGCCTTATCTTTTGTGCAGCGTTTAACCAATTGGTTTGCGAAAACTGTCGCGGGTACGTTCAAAAGTAATCGAGCTATATTAAAGAGCTGGCTCGACAATTTTACGCCAAACAGCCCCTTGGGCAATCATACCTTTCAAATCTATGTGGGCTTTCCCGTTACATTGGGCTTGAGTCTATTTGGCTTGGTAACGGGCTTTTGGGCGGCGTTTGGCGCGGCTGGGGCCGCCGATATGAAAGTAACGGTCTGGGGGGGCTTTTTACTCTACGCCTGGGCGTTGGTCATTGGTTTGTCGTGTGTCATTTTTTTGCGGTTAATCGGCACCATCTGTTTTTTGCCGATGAGTCAAAACTGGAAAGAAGTGGCAAATATCATGGCGTGTAATGTGAAATCCATTGTTATTTTATTTGGCTTTTTTGTTTGCGGCGCGGCCTATGATAACTTAGACTCGACCGTGTCGGGGTGTATGGGGATTGTCTATTTGTTGCTGGTGGCGCATGAAGTATGGAAATTTTTTGCCAAAAAAGTGTAGGACAAAAAGTGTAGGACAATAATATATTAAAGCTTTTACTAATATATTATTTATGGGGAAAAAAAGTAAAAAGGGCACAAATGGAATGGGCACAAATGGAATGGGCACAAATGGAATGGGCACAAATGGAATAGGCACAAATGGAATGGGCACAAATGGAATAGGCACAAATGGAATGGGCACAAATGGAATGGGCACAAATGGAATAGGCACAAATGGAATAGGCACAAATGGAATGGGCACAAATCCAAGCCTGCCTTTTGTCAGCATCTGTACGCCCACCTTTAACCGCCGTCCCTTTATTCTCTCCATGATAAAATGTTTTGAACACCAGGATTACCCGAAAGACCGCTGGGAGTGGATTATTATTGATGACGGCACG
>CAILDT010000473.1 GCA_903833025.1 uncultured Bacteroidota bacterium
CAATAAAGGGTATTATCAGAGCCACGGACTTATCAATACCATTGCGCAGTTTCATAACATAGGTACAGCATCGCAACCCAAGTTTCAGTTGGTAACAATGGATTATGATAGTTTAAGCACGCTACACGTTACCAATATGATTCCTACCTTCGGTGATTTGGATGGCGATGGCGATAAAGATATGGTGATAGGAACGTTGGATGGCAATGTTTATTTTTTCAGAAACACCGGTCCAATAGGCGGCACAGCACAGTTTACATTTGCTGTAAACCCTACTCCGATGAAAAACAATTTCAATAGAAATATAAATGTAGCAAGTTATTCATCGCCTCAATTAGTAGATATGGATGGTGATAATAAACTCGATTTAGTAATAGGTGGCAGAGCTGGAAAACTAATGTATATGCACAACACAACACCTGCTGGCAATATTAATCCAACCTTCGATTCGGTTACTAATTTCTTCGGACACGTAAACGTAAAACAATATCCTTACACTTATGGAAACAGCCACCCGTGTGTGTTTAAACAAGGTGGTATTACTAAAATGCTTGTAGGCGAAGAAACAGGTTATCTCCGCTTTTTCGATAATATAGATGGTAATCTTAATGGCACATTCACGTTGCTTGATAGTACCTTTTTAGGAATATTTGAAGGTATGGAATCAGCACCCACTATTGCTGATATTAATAATGATGGCTTTAAAGATATGGTAATTGGTAATTACGCAGGTGGTGTATCTTATTATAAAGGATTGCTTGGCGTGGCTCCGGTTACAGAAGTGATAAAACCAAACTTAAACTTTAATTTATATCCTAACCCTGCCAGTAATAACATCACCATTAAAATAAATAATGAGTATAGCAGCACCTATAAAATAGAACTCTATAATGTAATAGGGCAAAGTATAGTTGCTGAAAAAACCACTGCAAACACGTATGTTATAAACACACAAAATTATAATGCAGGTATTTATATGTGTAAAGTTTCTGAAATAAATGCGGATGGAAGTGTGAAACAAACCATAGTGAAGAAACTTGTTATTCAGCATTAAGAAAGCACTCGACTTTTGATAACTTCATAATCTTATCTAATAAATTTAATTAATTTTGCGCCTATGCAAATTAAAAACGTAACAACACTTTCTTTCTTTCTTTTCATTTTCACTTTCAAAATTAATGCGCAACAACCTACGCAATCTAAAACTTGGAGCTTGGAAGAATGTATTGATTATGCAGTGAAGAACAACATCTCTGTTAAACAATCGGAGTTGACAACAGAACTATCGAAAGTAAATTTAACACAGAGCGAAGGTAATTTGCTACCCAACTTAAACGGTAACGCATCGCATAGTTATAACTTCGGACGCACAGTGGATAGGTTTACTAATCAATTTGCAACACAACAAGTACTTTCCGAAAACCTTTACCTAAGCAGCGATTTTAATTTGTTTAGCGGTTTGCAAAATGTAAATACTATTAAAGAATACAAGTACAGTTACCAAGCAGGGAAATATGATATTGATAAAATGAAAAATGATATTTCATTAACGGTAGCCAGCGATTATTTGCAGATATTATATAACATAGAAGCACTTGATAATGCAACTAACCAAATGGGAATAACATCATCTCAAGTGGATAGAACACAAAAGTTAGTTGATGCTGGTTCGGCTGCATTAGGCACTTTGCTTGATATACAAGCGCAACTTGCAACAGAAGAATTGAATGTTACTACTGCGCAAAACAATTTAGATATATCTTATTTAACACTTGCGCAGTTATTAAATATGTCATCTGCAGAAGGGTTTACTATTATTAAACCGGAGATAGCAGTTGCTAACGAAGCATTGCTTACCGCTACTCCAACTCAGATTTATAATTCAGCAGTTACCAATTTACCAGAAATAAAAAGCGCAGACCTTAAAGTAAAGAGTGCAGATAAGGCAGTAGATGTAGCTTGGGGCGGGTTAAGTCCAAAGCTATCATTCAGTGCATCGTATGGTACAGGGTATTCGGGCGCGAGTAAACAGTTAGTTGGCACACCCACAATTACAGGTGCAGCACCCAATGGCGATGTAACAGCTTCTGGCGAATTGGTTTATACACCTACTTATTCTGTAAACTATGAAACAATACCAATTGCCGACCAGTATAGAAACAACGTGAATAAATCATTTGGCTTTTATTTAACAGTGCCTATCTTTAATCGCTTTCAAACAAAAGCAGTTATTGATAAAGCGCGTATTCAAAAACAAAGTGCCGAACTTACTGTAGAATCTACAAAACTGGGGATACAGAAAAACATTCAACAAGCGTATGCAGATGCGAATGCAGCATTAAAGAAATATGCATCCACCAAAAAAGCACTAACAGCAATGGAGGAATCATTCAAATATACAGAGCAAAAGTTTAACGTAGGAATGGTAAATACTACCGATTACAATACAGCGAAAAATAAATTAACAACAACTCAAAGCCAATTGTTACAGGCAAAGTATGAGTTTGTGTTTAAAACAAAAGTCCTTGATTTTTATCAAGGTAAACCATTGAAGTTATAATATACAATAGATAAGAAAGAAATGAAAAAAGTAATTTGGATAATCGTAATAGGACTAGTGCTGATAATAACAGTGATGATGATAAAATCATTTTCGGGCAGCAAAGCAACATCTGTTACCACTGAAAAAACAATCAGAAGAAGCATCACCGAATCTGTATCTGCTAATGGTAAAATACAACCAGAAGTAGAAGTGAAAATTAGTTCGGATGTATCGGGAGAGATAGTAGAACTATTAGTAAAGGAAGGAGATAGAGTTAAGAAAGGAGATTTGCTTTGTAAAATTAATCCGTTGATTTATGAGTCTTCTTTAAACAGAATGCAAGCAACATTGGATGGAACAAAAGCCGCGCTTGCAAATTCAAAATCAAGAGCAGAACAAGTAAAAGCATCATTCGCAAATATTGAAGCTACATACAATAGAAATAAAAAACTATTTGAACAAAAGGCAATCTCTCAATCTGATTACGATGCTGCTAAAGCGGCTTATGATGGTGCTAAAGCAGATGTGAAAGGTGCTGATGATAATGTGGATGCTGCGGAATTTAATGTAAAAAGCACGGCTGCATCGCTTAAAGAAGCGAATGATAATCTCGCCAAAACAAATATTTATTCTCCTGTAAATGGTACTGTTTCTAAATTGAATAAAGAAAAAGGCGAGCGTGTAGTTGGTACTGCTCAGATGGAAGGAACAGAAATTATGCGCCTTGCAAACCTTAATGAAATGGAAGTAAATGTGGATGTAAATGAAAATGATATTGTTCGCGTTCATAATAACGACACTACTTTAATTCAGGTGGATGCCTACTTGGATAGAAAATTTAAAGGCATAGTAACTGAGATTGCAAACTCCGCAAACACCACCGGAGTAACTGCCGAGCAGGTAACTAACTTTACTGTTAAGATTAGAATATTACAAGAGTCGTACGCAGATTTATTTAACGCAGAAAAAACAAATGCTCCTTTCCGCCCGGGGATGAGTGCAACTGTGGATATACAAACTAAAAAGGCCGATAACATTCTTACGGTTCCTATTCAAGCTGTGTCCACTCGCTCGGATAGTACAGAATATGTAAAGAAAAATTTGGGTAAGAAAACAGAAGAAGGACCCGACGGAATTGTGATTAATGATGATAAAAATAAAAGCAAAGACAATAGCAAAGATTTGATTAAGATAGATGAAGTAGTGTTTTTATTTGACAATGGAAAAGCCAAACAAGTGAAAGTAAAAACAGGTATTGAAAATAGCGACTACATAGAAATAAAAGAAGGACTAAAAGAGGGAGATGAAATAATCTCTGGTCCTTATGGTGCAGTATCAAAGACATTAAAAGAAGGAGCTGCGGTAAAGAAAGTTGCTAAAGAAGAATTGTTTAAAGAACCGAAAAAGTAACGTTTGGCAATCATACTTAATCTCGAAACTGCAACCACCGTTTGTAGTGTTGCTCTTGCAAAAGATGGCGAACTACTTGCCCTAAAAGAAATAAACGGTGATTATTCTCACGCCGAAAACCTTACTGTTTTTATTGAAGATGTTATTCAGAAATCAAACATTAATATAAAAGATATTGATGCGGTTGCAGTAAGCAAAGGTCCGGGCTCATACACAGGATTACGAATTGGAGTGAGCACTGCGAAGGGTTTATGTTATTCACTTGATAAACCTTTGATTGCTATAAATACGTTAGAACATATTTCGCTTTCAGTTTTAAAAACAATTAACAATAGCGGCAGCGAACAATCAACAATAGCGTTAGCGAACAATCTTTTTTGTCCGATGCTTGATGCTAGACGAATGGAAGTTTATTGTGCTTTGTTTGATAGTAATAATAAATGTGTGATGCCTACCTCTGCATTAATAATTGATGAGAATTCTTTTGTTGAATATCTAAAGGAACGCATTATTTACTTCTTTGGCGATGGTGCAACAAAATGTAAAGAAGTTTTATCTGTGAATAAAAATGCAATGTTCATTGATGACATTGTTCCTTCTGCTAAAAATATGATTCCTCTTTCCGAACTTGCATTCAACAATAAACAGTTTGAAGACGTTGCTTACTTCGAACCTCTTTACTTAAAGGATTTTGTTGCAGGAAAGAAAAAGGGAGAGCTATAATTCTACCCAAACAACAACCCAAACACCTCTTCTATCTTCCCAACCATTGTTATTTTTATTGAATAGCTTTTTAAGTCAAGTCCCTTTTTATTGTATTTAGAAATAAATATATGTTCGAATCCTAACTTCTCTGCTTCTGATATTCGCTGGTCAATTCTATTTACCGGTCGTATCTCGCCACTTAAACCTACTTCCCCTGCAAAACAAACTTTTGGAGAAATTGGCATATCTTCATTGCTCGAAAGTACTGCACAAACCAATGCTAAATCTATTCCTGGGTCTTCTACTTTTATACCTCCTGCAATGTTGAGGAACACATCTTTTATTCCTAATCTGAAACCGCAACGTTTTTCTAGTACCGCCAATAACATTGCTAATCTTCGTAAGTCAAAACCTGTGGATGAACGCTGTGGCGTACCGTAAGCTGCTGTGCTCACCAACGCTTGCGTTTCAATCAACATCGGTCTTAACCCTTCCATAGTTGCGGCAATGGCAACACCGCTTACCAGTTCTTCTCGTGCAGTAATTAATATTTCTGAAGGATTACTTACCTCTCTTAATCCACTACCTTGCATTTCGTAAATTCCTAATTCATTAGTAGAACCAAATCGGTTTTTGGTGGTGCGAAGTAACCTATACACGTGATTTCTATCTCCCTCAAATTGCAAAACGGTATCCACCATATGCTCTAAAACTTTTGGACCTGCAAGAGAACCGTCTTTTGTGATATGTCCGATTAGGAATACTGCGGTGCCACTTTCTTTGGCGTAGCGCATCAGTTCCGAAGTACATTCTCTGATTTGCGAAACACTTCCTGGTGATGATTCTATATGTGCTGAATGAAGTGTTTGTATTGAATCAACAATTAACAAATTGGGTGCAAGTGTCTCTATTTGTTTGAATATATTTTGTGTTGATGTTTCTGTGAGGATATAACAATTCGGGTTATTCATTCCTATTCTTTCTGCTCGCATCCTTATTTGTTGTTCACTTTCCTCGCCTGATACATAAAGCACTTTCAGGTTTTTCATATTCAAAGCTACCTGAAGCATCAAGGTAGATTTCCCTATCCCAGGCTCTCCTCCAAATAATATTAATGACCCTGGAACTAAACCTCCACCAAGCACCCGCGATAATTCAGAATCATATACTTTTATTCTGTGATGTTCCGACAAACTAATTTCACTTATCAGTTGTGGCTTTGCAGCACGTTGTTTGCTGTTACTGGCGATACCAGGAGTTTTATCTTCATCACTTTTACTTACCACTTCCTCCACATACGTATTCCATTCATTACAACTCGGGCATTTGCCAATCCATTTGCCGGATTGTGCGCCGCAGTTCTGACAGAAAAATGTTGTTCTTGTTTTAGCCATAATTAATTTTCCTTAAACCTCTCCTTATATAAGGAGTGTGAATTAAGGTATGCGAAATTAGAAATTCTTATTTTGTAAATAACAAATGTTAATAAACAAAGTAGGAGCTTCATTTTCTTCCTGCTTTATCTATCAATTCAAGTATTTTGTCTAATTGACATACAAAGTTTTTCAAGATTAGAAATAAAATATTAATTTCGCAACTCAATTAAATAACAACAAAAATAACATTATGAAAAAAGCTACTTTAATTATTACCTGTTTATTTGGAATCACCTCATTGATTGCTCAAAACACAAAGAACACCGATGAATCAGGTTTTGTTACCTGTTCCGAATTTCACATAACTAAACCTTTGTCCGAAATTTTTGCGAACTACAAAGCTCCGAAACAAAAACGCAGAGCCGATGAACAAGAAGACAGAGACCACAACAAACCTCAAAAGTTTATAAATACCGAAGGCAAAGATGCCAGAATTTATGGCAACGACCCTGCTACTATTCAAACAACTCCTGGCACAGTGGAGGGCAGCAGAGCTCCATTGCAAACTTGGGCTGGGCAGTCTAATGGACAATCTTATCCTTTAGACCCTACAGGTGCAGCCGGCCCTAACCACGTAGTACAAATGGTAAACGCTACCACTTTTAAAATATGGAGCAAAACGGGTACTTCCTTACTTACAGGTACACTTGGTAACCTATGGACTACCGCTACGCCTAACGATGGCGACCCAATTGTGCTTTATGATAAAGCTGCCGACCGTTGGTTTATGGCACAGTTCGGAACCACGGGTAACAAAATTTATATTGCCATTTCCACAACCCCTAACCCAACAGGTACTTGGTACACTTACACTTTTACATCTCCACAATTTCCCGATTATTTAAAATTTGCTGTTTGGCAAGACGGGTATTATATGACCTCCAACCAATCAAACCAAAAAGTATTTGCTTTTGAAAGAACCCAAATGCTTTTAGGAAATGCTTCTTCAAGAGCTGTTTACAAAACATTTTCTCCTCCTAACGCAGGTTATTTCTTTGTGCCATTAGCAGGCGATAGTGGCGATGGAACTTTAGCACCAGCTGGCACACCGTGTCCGTTGTTTATGTATTCTGATAATAATTGGAGCGGCGGAACTTATTACGACAGAGTAAACGTTTACCAAATGGCTGTTAACTGGGTTCCCACAACCCCTACAGCTACCATCACTTTAGCTCCTGGAGGCAACGTTACCGCTGCCGCTTTTAACAGTGCATATAATTCAAGTTGGGACGATTGCCCACAACCTGGAACCAACCAAAAGCTTGATGGCATTGGTGGCGCAATGATGTATCGCGCACAATGGAAATCGTGGTCGGGATACAATACTGTTGTATTAAATTGGGCAGTGCAAATAAGCTCTACCCAAAGAAGCATTAAATGGTGCGAACTCCGCCAAGACCAATCCACAGGCACCTGGTCAATGTATCAAGAAGGAATATACGCACCCGATGCAAACACCCGCTGGATGGGAAGTATCGCAATGGATAACTACGGCTCTATTGCGTTGTGTTATATGAAATCGAACTCTACCAATATTTACCCTGGCTTATATTACACAGGCAGAAGAAGCTGCGACCCACTTGGCACCTTGCCATTAACCGAAACAACAGCAATGGCTGGCACTGGCTCTCAAGGTGGAGGTATTAACAGAGATGGAG
Organism: uncultured Bacteroidota bacterium; assembly: GCA_903833025.1. GTDB lineage: Bacteria > Bacteroidota > Bacteroidia > 2-12-FULL-35-15 > 2-12-FULL-35-15 > 2-12-FULL-35-15. Next base: position 7,752 of record CAILDT010000473.1, read on the forward strand.
ATTATTCCGAAACCTGGTTAGACCCTGATGGCGTTACCTTTTGGCACACAGGAATGTATATGGG
>CAILDT010000474.1 GCA_903833025.1 uncultured Bacteroidota bacterium
GGTATCTAAATTAGATAAAAATGACGATGGAACAATAACTGTTTTCAGAAGCGGAACATTACAAGAGGGTCATAATCCTGCTACTACAAGTAGAAAAATGGCAGAAACGATTGCGTCTGAAAGAAAAAAACAAGGGTTAAGTTCTGATATTATTGAAGTAAGAGTGAATCCATCTGATATTTCAGTAGTGGTAAAAGGTATTGAAAGTGAGGTATTTGTTAAAGTAGATAAAACAAATAAAGAAAGGTTAGATAAAAACACAGTACAGAAGCAAAAAACTAAATCTGAACTACTTGCAGAAAAGGATGAAGTGCAAAAAGAACTTGATAAAACTAATAAAGCATTAGCAGATTCAGAAAAAGCATTTAATGACGGCACTTATCCATTTTCAGAAAATGTATTCAATGATTCAAATAAAAAACAGAAGGCAAGAATAAAAAACCTCGAATGGCAATTATCTAAAATAGAACAATACCTCAAAGAAACACCCAAAGAAGTCAAACGTGAAGTTACAGCAGATATGGTTCGTGGAAACTTTGGTGCTGATGGAGATATTACTCTCAAAAAATTACAGGACAGAATTGATAACTCGGATAAGTACCCTCTCTTTAAAGGACAAGATGCACAGAAATTAGCACAGAAATTGGAGATTTCCCCCGCGCCACCTGATGCCAAAGCACCTGTTAAAACACCATTAGAGCCACAGAAACCGCAAAATAAGGGCGAAAAGGGTAGGGGTGAACCTATTGGTAAGGGAGAAGAAAAACCTGCTGTTAATGAAGAATTGACTCCCGCGCGACCTGTGGCGAAGAAACACACCCCCGAAAGTTTAAATAATCTTGTTAAGTTATATAATAATTCAAAAGCAAAGGATAAGAAGGGTGCTTGGGGACAAAATGCGCGAACAGTTATCGGGAAAGCCGCAGAAAAACTTGGGTATTCGCTCAAGGTGCGAGGAAAAGGCAAATTTCAATTAATTACCGACAAGGGAAAGGAGTATCGTAGCGAAAGGTATATCCGCCCGAAAGATGTGATAGAAAAAGAAAAACAACAAAGCGCACGAAGAAAAAGGATATTGAGCGACACCCCGCTAACATTAGAACAGGCGATTGCTAAAGACATTGCTAATGGAGTTAAGTTTAACGCAAAAGAATTTGGCGAAATTACAGGGTTATGGGGGAAAGACGCTAAAGGGATGGTGCAAGAAAAAGGAGGGCAAAGAATTGAGAGTTACCGCCAACGATTGTCCGAACAAGGGATGAATGATTTTGGTGATGAGTATAACGATTCCGACATGGAGGATATGAGCCATATTGCTGAAATAATTTCTCGTTACACAGGAAAGAATGGGCGAGAGGAAGCGTACAGATTTCTCGATGAGTTTCAGCAGAAAATTGACAATGGTGGATATACGGATGAAGAATTAAATGACTACATAAGAAAAAATTCCTTATCTTTGTCCCGCCAAGAAATCAGCGATGGTTTGCATGAAGTTGATAATATGTCAGATGATGAGATTTATCAACGCTTACAAGACATACAAGACCACGAAAACGACCCAAAATTAATTAGTCAAATATTACAAGAACATGGAATTAACGACAAATCAGAAACAGGAAAATCGCAAGAAGATGGTTCAGGTAGTTCTGAAAAACAAGGATTGGGAGAAGAAAAATCCAGCACCACTCCCGATACAGGAGCAGCCGAAAAAGAAGGGGTGGCAGCATCCCCCGAAGATGTAAAAGCAGTAAAGAAATTTACCAATGCTTTAAAGGCTTCTTTTTCCGCGCTAACCGATGCTATGAAGCGTAAAGTTAAAGTAGATGTTATTGATGAAGCAGAAGCGAAAAAGATTCTCGACAGTGGCGAAGATGTAAAGTTTCACATTGACGGAAAAGAGGTACAGGGAAGGACTATGCCCGAAATAGTGAATGGATTTTATTCTCCTTTAGAAAAGATTATCGGAGAAACTAAATTTGAAAAGTTACCAGCGAAACAATGGATAGATAAATTTGCAAAAGGCGAAGAAGCGAAGTGGACAGGGCTAACCGATTGGTTGAAAAAGCAAGAGGGTAGTGTTTCTAAAAAAGATATTCAACAGTATCTAAAAGATAATCGGGTGCAGGTTGTGGAGGTGGTGAAGTCTGATGGCACTCCATTTGAAGGATGGAGCTTACAGGAGGTAAAAGACCATTACGAATCTATGGATGGGGAATCAGAGGGTAAAACTCGCCAACAGATGATAGACGATTTGGTTAAGTGGAACGAAAATGATATGGGTGGTGAAAGGGGAGAAACGAAATTCTCCCAATACCAATTAGAAGGAGAAAAGGAAGGATATAAAGAGGTGCTGATTACGATGCCGAAAAAAGAGGGGCAAAACACTATTAATAATAGTGAGTTTAATGTTCGTAAGGAGGTTTATGATGATGGAGATATAAGATATTTTGCTGACAGCCCTAATCAAACAAGTCAAGGGTTTAAGACAAGGGATGAAGCTGAATATGAATCTGAAAGGCAAAAGCAACAATATCAAGCTATTTCTAAAAAGCAAAATGCCGAAAGTGTAAATTTCAAATCTTCCCACTTTGACGAACCTAACATTCTTGCTCACATAAGAATGAATATCCGTACCGATGCAACAGGCAAAAAAACATTATTCGTTGAGGAGATACAAAGCGATTGGGGGCAACAAGGGAAAAAGCAAGGGTTTAAAGAGCCATCTTTTGAGTGGGATACTCAATTAGGAAAAGACGCGGTTGTTGTTTTAAAGAAAATGAATGAAACAGCAGGATTTAACGATTGGAAAGGGTTGGCTACAGCAATGGCTAAAAGCAATGATATTCTAAATGATTTTCAAGTTCCTTATGACAGTAAGGATTTAATGCTCAAATGGCATAAAGCAGTTAATCAAGAAAGGAAAGTACCCACCGCACCATTCGTAACCGAAACCCCACAATGGACAAAACTTGCACTAAAAACAGCATTACAACACGCAATAAAAGAAGGTGCAGAAAAAATTGCTTGGACAACAGGTGAACAACAAAACGAAAGATATGATTTATCGAAGCAAATTAATGCTGCAAGTGCAAGTAAAAATAATGACGGTACATACCAATTAATTGTAGAAGATAAGCAAGGTCAAGAAATTGAACCATATTCAAGAAGCGGGAAGAAAGTTACGCCACAAGAAATGGAAGGTATTGTGGGTAAGGACTTAACACAAAAACTTATTGAAGGTGCTGATAGGAATAAGGGTAGAGAGTGGAAAAAGAGTATGAAGGAAAATCCCGAATTTCATACTGTTCGCGGAGTTGATTTGAAAATTGGTGGCAAAGGAATGATAGGTTTCTACGGTTCACCAAAAGAAGGCAAGTTAGGAATTGTAGGACAGGTAGCAGAGAGTTTGTTCGGGAAGGGGAGTGTGAAAACGGTGGAAATTAATGTAGGTGAATCTAACGCTGATTATAATTGGAGTGTAGATAGTGATGGAATTGATTATGTCGAATATAATGGAAAACGCACGGAATTTAAGAGTGAAGAAGAAGCACAAAAATATGTAGATAAAATAAAAACGGGAAAATCAACCCAACACTCCATAGACATAACCCCCGAAATAAAAGCAAAGGTTACAACAGAAGGGCAACCACTATTTATGAAAAATGCCAAAGGAGAAGTTTTAGGATTTACCCAAAAGCAACCCGATGGAAGTTACAAAGTTTTCATAGACCATAAAAAAGTATCTCCCGAAACACCTATACACGAAATTGCAGGACATATCTTTATGCCTCTTATTAAAGAAGCACACCCCGAAGTTTACGCAAGGGGCGCAAAACTAATCGAAGGCACTAAATACGAAGCAAGGGCGAAGGAATTAGGATTGACAGGCGAAGATGCTATTGAAGAAGCATTAGCACAGGCCATAGGCGAAAAGGGGAAATTACTTAACGAATCGAAACGCGCGGGATTTGTAGATTGGCTAAAAAACTTTTGGCACAAAACAAAAGAAGCGTTACAACTAAAAATAAGTGGACAGGAATTGTCCAAAATGGATTTGGAAGAATTTACGGACTTAATTGCAGGTAGTGTTTTACACGGGAAAGAATTATCTAAAATTGAAGCATCAGAAAAAGTAGGGGATAATTCCGCGCCTGCCCCTCCGATTGGGGAGAAAAAAAATTACACCGAAAAAGCAAAAATACTTGCTGATAAAATCCGTAAAGGAAAACTCGATGATGATTTGATGTTAGGCAGTATTCCTTTTGCTAAAGAGGCGATAAATGGCGCGATTGAGGCAGGAGCAAAGATATTGGAAGCAGGAGGGGAAATTGCTGATGCTATTGA
>CAILDT010000475.1 GCA_903833025.1 uncultured Bacteroidota bacterium
ACCTTTTGGGTTTTGGACATTTCTAAAATGTCCAAAAACCGTTTTCGGCCATCCGGCCGGACCCTTTTTTCTTCCTTTTTATTTTTTTATATATATTGCGTATAATTATATAAATACCTAGCGTCGCATTTTGTAGCACCGAATCTTGCTGTGATGCGGCTTGCGGTTGATATGTTTATAGGCGGATTTGTTGCTTTGTTTGGGTATTTTGAAACTTACAGTCGGCACATAGATAGCGTATTCAAACGTGTCCATAAAATCCTCAGACCCTGGTTCTAGGGAAGAATTATAGATGGCTTGTTGAATTGCATCGTCCACGTAATAACCTTGCCCTTTTAATTCCAATAGATGGCGCATTAAAATTTCGAGGGAATAATTTTTCATATCCATCTCTCGGCGACAATAGCAGCAACGGTAATTTGGTTTATATTCATTTTCATAAGCGGTTTCTTCGAGTTGTTCAATCATTTTGTCCAAACAACTGGGATGGAAAGTTTTATTGCAAGGCTCGGTGCAAACAAACACTTTATTATAGATGCGCTTATAACAAATAGCGCATTCGATAATTTCACCCAGCGTTTGGCAAAAGGGTTCCTCGCATTTTAATTCAGATAAAGGTAATAAGGACATTTTCACTAGTCCATTATCGTTAAAATGGGGATGATTATGAGCGGCGACAAAGTTCATATGAGTAGCTGTGGCAATTGAGTTCATTTTATTCGTTGAGTTATTGATCTGTTGAGTTTATAATGCTTATTCATAATATTAATAAAAGCATTTCAATTTTTTGCAAAAAAATGATTTTATGTTTGTTCGTGTAAAAAAAGATTATATTTTTTTCTGGTATATTAAACAAATGAGTTTAAAAACGATTAAAGTCAACCCAATATTTTTAATGGGTTCTGGTGGAGGTAGTCATGCCAAAAACAAAACACGAAAGGAAAAACCTGTGAGTCTCTCTTTAGGACAACCAAATAGTATTAAAAAGAAACTAATTGCTCGAATCAAAAATTTCCAACAAAGTAAAAATACAACTAATACAAATAATACAAATAATATAAATAATGATGAGGCTTTTACGAATGACTTTAGCGAATCCGTCCAATTTTTAGATAATTTAGCGAGAGATAAACAAGAACATAAAGTGAATAAATATAATGCGACTTTGAAAAAAAAACAGCCGCGTAATGAGGCGGCTTATATGCAAATAGCGACCGAGTTGCCACCTGAACTAATGGGGGTTATCACCCCGCCAGCTACGCAAACCACACCCCCCTTATATACAGCTTCAATTCCCTTAGTACAAACTTCAGTTGCAAATTTAATTCCTACAGCCTCACCACTTACTAATGGGGGTTTGGGGGCTAGCCCCCATTGGAGCGCTCCGCCTGCGCCTTCCTATAGTAATTTAAAAACAGGTGGTACCAAACCGACTTATCGAACTTGGTTGCGTAATACACAGAAAAACAAACATGTACCTCTAGTGAATAAACCGCCAATCAGTATATTAGAGGAAATATCACAACCTATAATCTCTCCTTCATTGAGTACTCCTTTGGTGCCTTCGGCACTTGCGCAAACAGCCGCAACTTTGTCTATATCAACTGAACCAGTAAATATATCGACAGTGCAATTTCCGACAGTACAGTCCGATCAACAACCACTTACTCCAGAGGGTCAGTCTGGCTGGGATGGAATCTCCCTCTA
>CAILDT010000476.1 GCA_903833025.1 uncultured Bacteroidota bacterium
CTCAAACTAAATAATATAAATACCTCTGCGTCATTTTTCTCTCTCATCATTTATTCCATCCCAACTGAAAGTTCCTTTGGTGCCCAGCAATTCGTTTCGGATTAAATGCTTTGTTAATCGCCCTTTGCTGTCGTACACATTAATGTTGGCAGTAAATCCGGCAACATCAAAATGATAATTAATGTTCACCAAATCGTTGTATCCATCTTCGTCGGGCGAAAATATTTCGGGCGTAATTTCTATCGCGTTATCTGTTTTTCCGGCATCATTGTACTGCGAATTTTTGTATCCCGGCGTGCCGAAACCTATATCCTGTGCTGCCGAATGCCAATTGGTTTTATCCTGCGTGGTGCGGTTAAAATCAATGCGCTCCAACGAAACGCCTTTGGTAACATTGAGTAAGGCAAACTGCATATCGGTGTTGTAAATAAAATTATCAATGATGTTTGTTGAGGTAGATAAACAAACCGTTCCGCTGGCAATGTTCATTGTTATCATACTCGGCAAATCTATAAACGCTTCGGGATTAGTAGTGTTGTACTGGCTTTTCACGGCAGTACCATTTGAGCTTAATACTAAATAATCGTTTGGAAACATTAAATATCCTTCGGTAGTAATGGTTTTGGGATTAAGGGTGATATTGGCAACGGTATCAAATTCGGAAAGAGTGATGGTTTTTAAATCAATAACTTTATCGGAACGATTAACAATTTCTACATAATCAACGCCTCCAACGTTAGGGTCGGCAAGCAATTCGTTTATCGCAATGTCGTTTGGCAACGCTTGTTCGGGCAACGCAAAACGCGCAGAATTAGTTAATCCTATCGCATTGCCAACACAATCGGTAATTGCATTGTTTACCGTTATGGTATAAATAATTCCCGTTTGTATTGCAGTTGCTAACGTTAATTGCACACTTGCAAAATCAGGAGCAATGGGTTTTACATTTAAAGGATTGCCAATGCTATTGTTTATACTATATAAAGCTAAGTTCAACATTGTGGCACTATCGAGCGGCTCATTAAAATACAATTGAATAGTATCAGCAGCAATAACCACAACACGTATTAACTGCGGAGGTGTATGGTCGGGGTTAGCAGCATTTACAGAATTGATGGTTCCGGGTGTTCCTCCGGCAGGACTCACAGAAGCCCGCCAATTGCTTATTCCAGCGCAAGGGTTTGTTGGATCAATTTGTTCGATGCTCCAACCGCCACCATTTTTATGTGTGTCGTTATACCAAGCATCAGTATAAGAAACAGTAGAAATAATATCCCCTTCGGGAGATTTTAAGGTTAGCGTTTGCCCTGTGTTGGTAAGCGTAGGAAAACTAACTACACCCACAATATTAATATTTGAAAACAAGAAAGGTACCGCCACAGGGTCGGTAAGTACTATGTATCCGTGTGGCGCAATGGTTGCGTTAGGTATAGTTTTAACTGTTGTACCAGCGGCAAACGTCCAATTATTTATGCTGATTGGGAAAGCTGTTTTGTTGTACAACTCCACGTATTCGTTGTTTGGCAGTATGTTATGCACAGGGTCAGGGTCAGCCATTATTTCATTTATCACCACATCAAAAGGTTTTACTTTATAGAAAGAGAAGTTTGCAGTATCTATTAATAGAGCATTACCAGAACAATCACTAATATTAATTATTGTGATTTTATAAGCAGAGGAAGTAATTAAAGGAGCACTCAAAGTTAAATAAGCACAAGTAAGCGTAGCGTTTACAGTATCAAGCGCAGGTGCTCCAATGCCGCTATTAATAGTATAATTACTAATCAACGAAATTGCAGAAGCATCCACCGCTTCCGAAAAACAAACATATATATGAGTAGAATCAATCACTGTAACTCCCGTTATTGAAGGATGAATTGTATCAGCAACAATAGAGTAAACACTGTTTATTATTCCAGGAGTTCCGCCAGTTACGTCATTAGATGCAATCCAGTTGGCCGAAACAGGGCAACTACCATTTACATTTGGGTTAATCAGTTCCAGCGTCCAGCCGCCAAGTTTCTTCACAGCATCCTGATACCAAGTATCTGAATAGTTAACAGAATCAATAAACGCAAGCGTATTATCTTTTAAATAAATGTGGTCGCCCGAATTATTAAGCGAAGGAAAACTGCTTACACCAATGTAATTTCCATATGTAATAAATAAAGCGGTATCAGCAGTATTACAAATAATTAAATATTGATGCGAAGGAATAACAACATTGCCAAGCGTGGCGGTTGATACATTATCAGTAAATTTCCAACCGCTGAGATTATAAGTATTACCACTCCTATTATATACTTCAATAAATTCAACAGCCGGAACATTAACTTGTGGAGTAGGGTCAGCCATAATTTCGTTGATGATAATATCTTTAAATACAGCAGTTACAGCTATTGTGTAAGTGAAATTTGTTGTTGCTGTTACTATTACATTGGCACTTAAATCCTGAACATTAGAAACAGTGAGTGTATTCAACAACCCATTAACAAAGGCAGTTGCGAACGTTAAATGCACTAAACTTAAATTAACCGCATCTCGAGTAGCAACAGTAGGATTTCCCAATGAGTTGTTTGCACTATAATTAGTAACAGTTTGCGAGGTAGCAATATCAACAGCTTCATCAAATAACACGTCCAGTTGTGTGGATGAAATAATTGCGGATGAAACAATTGTAGGAGGTGTGACATCAACTATAATTGCCCCGTTATAAAAGGTATCGAAGTAAAAATTATGCCCATTGCTGGATGTATAAACAGTAGAAACGCCAAAATAACTGGTGGTAGTATATGTATTATCAGTTCCTGTAGCTTCCAATCCATAGGCGGTTCCGCCGGCAGGGTCAACATATAAACTCCACATACCAACTGCATCGCGAGTTACTCTTATTCCAATTGCAAATGAAGCCGCAATTTGTGCATTGGTTCCTCGACAAACAGAAGTACTTGTTGTTCCGGTTTGCCGAAATAATTCTACTGCATCATTTGCTAATGCTTCGCCAAACTGCAAGTAGTAACCGTTTAAAGAACCTTCTAAGTTTGTTTGGTCAGAGGTTAAATAAACTCTCCCATAATTACTTGATGATGGGGAGAAAGATTGTTTGATATAAAAACTCCACTCTGTATTATTTAATGAAGATGTAGGGCTTGCTGTGGAAAGATAACTTGCGCCAGCAATGGTATTATTTGTTTGTAACTGAAAGGAAGCATTAACAATAAACTCTGTTGCATCACCACTCCAAACGGGGTTAGTAGTGAAGTCGCCATCAGAGAAATTATCAACTACCTGCGCATTTGCGACAGTAGAAATAAAGAAAACAATTAAAAGAGCCCAACCGCTTCGAAACAACATTTCTCTGTAAATATAGAAATAATAAAATAGCACGCCGAGTAATAGTTTTTTTAAATAATTTTGTTGCTTCAAAAACACAACAACAATAAATATGAAAATAGCAGTAGTAGGTGCAACTGGTTTGGTGGGCACTAAAATGATTCAGATTTTAGAAGAGCGTAATTTCCCTGTAACAGAGCTTATTCCCGTTGCTTCCGAAAAATCAATAGGTAAAGAAATAATATTTAAAGGAAACAATTTCAAAGTTGTTGCGATGCAAACAGCCATTGATATGAAACCAGCTATCGCTTTGTTTTCGGCAGGAGGAAGTACTTCATTAGAGTGGGCATCAAAGTTTGCAGCAGCAGGAATTACAGTAATTGATAATTCATCTGCGTGGAGAATGGATACAACAAAAAGATTAGTTGTGCCCGAAATTAATGCTAACGTTCTAACATCCTCTGATAAGATAATTGCCAACCCTAATTGTTCCACTATACAAATGGTAATGGTTTTGAATCCTCTTCACAAAAAATATAAAGTGAAAAGAATTGTGGTTTCTACTTATCAATCTGTTTCGGGTACAGGTGTAAAAGCAGTTAATCAATTGATGAATGAGCGCAAAGGAATAAAGGGTGAAATGGCGTATCACTATCCTATCGACTTAAATGCAATACCTCATATAGATGTGTTCACAGAGAATGGATACACCAAAGAAGAAATGAAAATGGTGAATGAAACCAGGAAAATAATGGGTGATGATTCTATTCGTGTTACCGCTACTACTGTTCGTATCCCTGTAATAGGTGGACATTCGGAAAGTGTGAACGTAGAGTTTGAAAACGATTTTGATTTAAATGAAGTAAGAATCATACTAGAAAACACATCAGGAGTAATAGTTACTGATGATGTAAAGAATTTAAAATACCCGATGCCAATTGATGCACACGATAAAGATGATGTGTTTGTTGGGCGTTTGCGTAGAGATGAAACACAACCCAATACTTTAAATATGTTTATTGTTTCTGATAACCTGCGGAAAGGTGCAGCTACCAATGCAGTGCAAATTGCTGAATATCTTTTAGAGAATAAATTAGTTTAAAATAATTCCTTTTATAAAGCTGCATTCATCTGAAACAACAAAGGTTTACTTGGTGAAGCATCGTTTTCAAAACTTGCTATTTGAATATTCAAAAGATAAGTTCCATCATAAACATTGTTAGCCACATAAACCATTTCTGTGATTGTCCCCTCTAGCTTTGTATTGTGAGGGTATTGCCAAAAAGCGTGATGTGCCAATAACTTTCCTCCATCCACTTCTTTATCTACCGACGGTAAATCAATAAGTAAATGGTCTATACCCAAAGCATCAATTAATTGAGCGGCTTCGTGGTGCAGATAAGCAGGATTTGTATTAGAATATTGTCTGTTAATTTTTGAAATATGATTATCCAACGTACGAATTACTATTGCTTCAGGACGCTTATCTCCCAAGCAATCGTCAATATGTTTCTTTGTAATTACTTTATCTCCATCAACCGTTTCATCAGGCAATATAGTAATTACCTCTGCAATAAAAAAGAATTTCTTCAAGCATTTATTAATGGTATAATCTTCTTTACTAATATGCCCAACACATTCGGTATGCGTTCCATTTCCGTGAGGGTTGAACATTATATTTCTGAAATTAACCGAGCCGCCTTGCTTCACATCACCTATCCAATCACCCATACGCACAGGTTCAATAGAAACAGAGTTTACATACCAGGCATTTACATTTTCTTTTCCGGCACGAAGCGGAATAGAAATATCAATTGGTTTTGATAAATCAACATTGTAGGATTTTCCCTTGTGAGTAATTTTTGCAATCATATATTAGTCTGTTATAAAAAGGTCGCTGGCTATTTTGTCAGCAAATAGTTTTCCTTTATCCGATAAAATTAATTTATTTTCCTGATGTAAAACGCTCTTTGTCTCCAAATATTTTCCTGCTTCTTTCAAACTATGTGTTAAATAATCTTTTCCAAATGCCCTTTCAATATAGTTTAAATCCATTCCCCAGATGGTTCTTAACGAAGTTAATACATATTCGTTGAAGCGTTGATTAGTTGTCAACTCTTCTTTCTCAAAATTTAATTCTCCTTTTTCTATTGATTGAATATAGAGCGTATTATTTGAAACATTCCATTGTCTGCTGTGTCCGTTATAGGAATGTGCAGAAGGTCCTAACCCCAAATAGTTCTCTTTTAACCAATAATTACTATTATGTTTGGAGTAAAATCCTTCCTTACAGAAATTAGAAATCTCATATTGAATAAAATTATTTTTATTCATTGCTTCAAGCATTATTTCAAACTGTTCTGCACTTTGCTGTTCATCCACATTTTTTATTTCTCCTGTTTTAATCTGATGCGCTAAAACGGTCTTTGGCTCTACTGTTAAACAATAAGCAGAAATATGTTTTACATCTAAACCAAATGCAGTTGCCAAATTGTTTTTCCAATTGGTATTAGATAAAGTTGGGATTCCATAAATTAAATCAATGGTAATGTTTTCAAAACCTTTATCCTGTGCTTCTTTCACAGCACTTATTGCTTCCTTTGAATTGTGTGCGCGATTCATCAATTTCAAATCTTCATCATAAAAACTTTGAATGCCAATACTCAATCTGTTGATTGGAGTTGCGTTCAGTTGTTTTATTTTTTCTTTAGATAAATCATCGGGGTTTGCTTCCAACGTAATTTCAGCATCTTTAGAAATAATGAAATATTTATTGAGCGTTTCAAAGATATTCATCAACTCCGTTTCCGATAGAAGTGAAGGCGTACCTCCTCCGAAATAAATAGTAGAAATTGTTTCCCCATTCAGATAATTCTTCTGCATTTCTATTTCCTTTTTCAAGGCATTCAAAAAAGCATCTTTATTATTTAAAGAAGTAGAGAAATGAAAATCGCAATAATTGCAAGCTTGTTTGCAAAATGGAATATGAATGTAAATGCCGGGCATTACTTATTTATTCAGCACAATGCGGAAGGTCGTTCCTTTATCAGGTTCAGAACTCTTAACAAATATTTTACCTGAATGATAGTTTTCGATGATACGTTTAGTAAGAGATAAACCTAAGCCCCAACCTCTTTGTTTTGTAGTATAACCAGGTTCAAACACTGTTTTGTATTTCGATTTCTGAATCCCTTTTCCTGTATCAGTAATGTCAATATAAACAAACTGTGTTTGGTCGGAAAGAGCAATAGTGATAGCACCATTTCCATTCATTGCATCCACAGCGTTGCGAATTAAATTTTCTATCACCCACTCAAACAGCGGAACATTTAATTGTGCCATCATTTCTTTTTGATTCTCTGCACTAATAGAAAACGCAACATTTTTAGATGTTCTTGATTTCATATAATTGACTGAATCTTCTAACACTTTTATCACATCCACATAATCTAACTTAGGAACTGAACCAATTTTGGAGAAACGTTCAGTTATTGTTTCCAACCGTTTCACGTCTTTTTCTATTTCTGAAGAAGTTTCAATATCTAATCCTTTTGATTTTAAATATTCCAGCCACGCTATTAAAGAAGACAAGGGAGTACCCAACTGATGTGCTGTTTCCTTTGCCATTCCCACCCATACCTGATTTTGTTCTACTCTTCTCGCCGTGCTGAATAATAAATAAGCAACCAATAAAAACAAACCAATGATTCCAAACATTACATACGGATAATATTTTAGTTGTGTGAGCAACATTGATTCCTGATAGAAAATATAACTCTTGCTTCCATCACCAAACTCCACCTCTATCGGTTGATTTTGCGACGCCATAGTAGCAATTGTGTTTTGTAAAAATGTTTTATTTTTTATTTTTGTAGTGTCTACATTACCTGCAGCAATCACATTTTGTTTTGTGGAGTCGGTGTAAATAACAGGCACAGAGGCTGAATTAACAGCAACTTCGGAGATGAATGATTTTATTAAATCATCCATTGTGGTTTTTAATTCGGAAAAGAGTTTGGAATCTTTAAAGTATAAGTAATTCTTTTGTCCTTTGTAAATAGTAATTTCTATAGGGGTTTGCACAGCACGCATCTCTTCCATTTGCTGTTTTAAATATGCTTTATCTGTTTCTTTATTCTTATCTAAATTTCGGGAAGTAACAGGTATTCCGTTTTCATCAGCAAGTATTACAGGCACGGTGGTATTATCCGAAACAACTTTTAAAACAAAACTGTAATCTGTTAAATCCCTTGATAGTTGTCGTGTTGCTTCTGCCCACAATTCTACTTTCTTGCGTTCGTCCACACTCATTTTATCAAATAACTCGTGTGTGTATTTCACAAGTTTTACTTTCTTTTGAATTGCATCTGCCCACAGTTTTACCTTTCTTCGTTCTTCTTGCGCTATTTTATTCACCAGCGTATTGGTGTACCAAAGCGATACGCCGACAATAACAATAGCTGTTACAAACAACCACAACTTCCACTTTTGCTTCTTTGAATATATGTTCACTTACTTACTTTTTATTTTTGGGAATACGAATGTAGCATTTTTTGTTGAAGTAGAGGTATCTCGCAAAGACGCAAAGTAATATATTTATTGTTTTTCTTCTCGACCTCTTCGTCTTTGCGAGCAATACATCTGTTATCAGAAATCATCGTCGGCTTCTTTCTTTGGTTTCTTCAATGTTTTCTTTTCTTCTTTTTTATCCGCTTCATCCCATTTTATCTGAAACTTGGCATCATCTGCCTTCGGTTTTTTATTTGATAATGTCGAATCTTTTTTAAACAAACCAAATTCATCTTTCAAAATAGTTTTCAAACTTTGTTTCTCCACTTTCAAATCTTGTTTTACATTTTGCACCGCACTCTTCGAATCGTATTTAATTATGGGATGTTCCAGCGTACCTGTCATAGATAGAAATATATTTGTTCGTCCTAATCCATCATCCGCTACTTCGCCAAACTCTTCATTTTCTTTTTTCGCTTTCTTAGCTTTTTTAGAAAGTAACTCGTTCAACGATAATTTTATTTTATAATTTATATCATTGTTAAATGTATGCGTGCCTGATGCGAGTATGTTTATAGCAGTTGATTTAACTTCCATCTTCGGAATAGTTATCTTTTGATTTTTTATTTCAATTTGATTTTTGAGTGTTGCAAATCGTATGTTTTCCAAATCTTTTAATTCAATAAACTTAGATAAACTTTTCATTGCTTCCACGTTGTTCAACTCACCGTTATCAATGGTCATATTGACTGCTGCATATAATTTATCAAGATTAATTTTTAGTTCCGGAGAAAGTTCGGAAGCAAAATTAACTTTCGCGTTTGCAACTCCCTTTATGTTTTTATCAGTAATGGCGGTCTCTCCGAAGTTTTCAAATTCAGAAAACAATTTAGAGATATTAATATTTGTCATATCCGAAAAGCAAGTAACAATTAATTTAGTGGTGTCGCTGCCATCTACCATACCGCTGGTAGCAATGTTTCCATCCATAGTAGAAAGCATAATGGGGTCAACATAAAGTTTCTTATCTTTTATTTTTATTGTTCCTTCTATATAAGTAGCATCAAACTTACGGAACACCAAATGTTTTATTTCACTGTTTAAATTTACATTGATATGTTCGGAAAAACGAAGTTTGTATTTGCTGTTCGATTCCTTTGTTTTATCCTTATTTGCAAGCAGTTCATTCAAATCTATATTCTTCGAAATAAAAGTAGCATCAATGGTTACATCCTGATTTTCTTTCAGCAAATATCCCATCATATTTTTAAAACTTCCTTTCAAATCAAAATCACTTTGTCCGGCATTTCCTGTAAAATTATTTATCACCAAATCATTATTATCAAACTTAAAATCGCCATTGATATTTTTAAATTCAAGCGAATTGTTTTTTAGTTTTAAATTCATATTGGTAATTGATAAGTCGCCGTAGGTAGTTACATCATCATAGTTTCCGGAAGTTATACTTTTGCCTTCGCTGGTAAACTTCGCATCTATTTTCATTTGCCCGGTAACGGTTTCTATGGTATCCAGTTTCATAAACTTCTGCAATTCATTTAAACTAATATCTCCTTTTATTTTTCCATCGAAAGAAGGATTATCCAAATTCTTTAACGACAATTCGCCTGCCAGTGTGCCATTATTAATAGTTGCCGAAAAGGGAATAAGCGTAAGTACCGATGCTTCTTTCTTGCTTTTATTTCCGCTTGAATAATGCCCCGTTAAATTTACTTTGTGCAACACCATATTATCTTTTACCTGTGTAATGTCAGCATTTTTAATTCCGAAATCAGCAACTATTTGCGGTGTTTGTTTGTTAGCAAAACTACCTTGTATTGTTGCTGCAAAATAAAACTCGCCGTTACTTTCATAATTATTTATCTTGCCTTTATACTTTTCTGGAATTAACGACAGCACCGATTTTATATCCATATCTTTCCCTTTAATACCAAGGTTTAATATCGCTTCATCGTTGGCATCAATAATATTTCCTTCGATATCAAACAATAAATTCTCCAGCTTTATTTTTCCTTTCTTAATTTTATAAGAAGGCATTTCGGTATCCACAATTAAATCTACTTGAGAATTAATATTTTTATTTTTGATAAATGTAACACTATCCGATTTATAATAATTGACATATAAATCGCTTACTGTTGCTAACGAAAATTGTTTTTCCGAAAAATTACCCGACAAGTTACTTTTCCTAATAGTGGCTTCGGTGCTTTGTTTGGTCTTTGCATTTTTCAGTTTAAATTTTACATTGTTGAGCACAATATCCTCCAACGCAAACGCAAAACTTGCTGTATCGGTATTTGTTTTCGGTTTCCAGAAATGGTAGTTATCGTTTCCTTTTTTATCTACTTTTATTTTTAAACTCGCATCATCTACCTCCATTTTCTTGATGTGATAATTCTTTTTAAAAACATCCATAATATCAAACTGTAACGATATTTCTCCGGCATTAAACAGCGTATCTTTATTTTTATGGGTGCTTACTTCCAGCATTTTTATCCTTTTAAAATCAATGGAAGCATTCGGAAAGTTTTTGAGCACCGTAAAATCTATGTCTTTCCCGTCCACTATTATTTCGGTGTTCAGTTGTTTGTTTAATTCTTTAATTACATATTCTTTCACATCATCCTGATAATATTTTCCGATAATAAAGCCGGCAGTAATCAGCAATAAAAACAGCACAATAAAAAATATAAACACACGCACAAAAATGCGAAACAGCAGCGGCGATTTCTTGGGAGTAATTTTAGGCGGATTAATTATTGGTTCGGGTTCCATTTGTTTTTATTTTTTTTACCTCACCCCCTTCCCCTCTCCTTAAAAAGGAGAGGGGTGACGCTACCTGACGTATTATGTAAGGGTTTTTTCACCTGCTACCTTCTTGCTTTTGAAAGAGAGATAACGCTACCTGACGTACTATGTAAGGGTTTCTCACCTGCTACTCCCTCTCCTTTTTTAGGAGAGGGAATAAAGGGCTGAGGTATAACGCAAAAGTGGCAAAAATTAGTAGCTCATTTAAAGCGTGCCCATTTTATTTATCAATAACGGAAAGTGGACAAGTATATTGTGTGGCATTGGTGCCTAAAAGTGGATGGGTAAACCTCCGATAAAGCAAGTTATTTTTATTTATTTCTGCATTTTTATAATGTAATTAACTGATTATGAACCAAAGTGTGCGGTAAGTAGGGAAATCTCCGGAGGTAGTCCTCCAACTATTAGAGGTAGTCCTCCAACGATTGGAGGGAATGCTCCAGAGGTTGGAGGGAATGCTCCAGCGGTAGGAGGGAATGCTCCAACCATCGGAGGGTAATGCTCCAACGATTGAAGGGAATACTCCAACAATTGAAGGGAATGCTTCAGAGGTTGGAGGGAGTCCTCCAGCGATTGGAGGCATTGCTCCAATGAAAAGCTCCTTTAAGTAAACAACTTCCCTTATTCCTGTATCGTTTCTTTTAATTACTTTTATGCAGTTAATAGTTTTAAAAACTACACCAATGAAAACAAAATTTTTACTAGCAACTGTTGCACTCCTTATTATAGGTGTAAATTTTTGTGTGGGGCAAACGGCGTATGTGACGAATGAAGGGGATAATAGCGTATCCGTTATAAATGTCTCAACAAATACTGTTACTGCTACAATTCCTGTTGGTACTTATCCAGCTGGTGTGTCTGTTAGCCAAGATGGAACTAAGGTATATGTTACGAATCAGAATGATAATACTGTGAGTGTAATAAACACCGCTACCAATACTGTTTCAGCTACAATTACAGTTGGTGTAAATCCTCAAACTTTATGTGTGACCCCCGATGGAAGTAAAGTATATGTTTCAAATCAAAATGATAATACGGTAAGTGTAATAAACACTGCTACCGATACCGTTTCAGCTACAATTCCAGTTGGTGGTAATCCTGAAGGTGTTTCTGTAAGTCCTGACGGAAGTAAAGTATATGTTGCGAATGTCAATTCTAATACGGTAAGTGTAATCAACGCTTTTGCTAATACTGTTTCGGCTACAATTACAGTTGGTTCTCATCCTGATGCTACATCAATGAGACCTGATGGAAATTATGTATATGTTACAAACCAAGATGATAATACCGTAAGTGTAATAAACACAGCTACTAAGACTGTTTCAGCTACAATTTCAGTTGGTCAAGGACCAGATGGAATAACTACTAGCCCAAATGGAACAAGTGTATATGTTGCTAATTATTATGGTCATACAATAAGTGTAATAAATACTGTTACGAACACTGTTTCGGCTACAATTTATGTTGGCACAAGCCCATATGGTGTATCAATAACTCCTGACGGTAGTTTAGTTTATGTCGCCAATTGGAGTTCTGCTGGTACAGTAAAAGTGATAGATACCTTTACTGATAGTGTTTTAGCTACAATTATAGTAGGGCATAGCCCAGTTGCATTTGGAAATTTCATTTCTTCCTTTCCTACTATTATTATTACAGATAGTGTTGCTACTTCCATTTGCGCAGGCAATACCATATCAGTACCATTTACAACTTCAGATACATTAAACAACGGCAATATTTTCACAGCACAATTAAGTAATGCAAGCGGTAGCTTTGCAAACCCTGTTAGTATAGGTACACTTACAGATACCATTGCAGGAACTATTACAGCAACTATACCAACCAATACACCAGCAGGTAATGGGTACAGAATAAGAATAGTAAGCAGCAACCCTGTTGTCACAGGTACAGATAATGGAAGTAATATAACGGTGTATCCTACCTATTCAAATACTGTTTCCGCATCCATTTGTCACGGCAGTATTTATACTTTCCCTGATGGAACAATGGATTCGGCAGCTACTGTGTATACAAGTAATTTAAGCAGTATTAATAGTTGCGATAGTGTTATTACTACTAATCTTTCTGTTATAACTCCTAATGTTGGTATTCATTATACTGGTACAACTTGCGGTTGCGGTTCTTTTTGGTTGCAAGTAGATTCAATGGCTACCAGTTACCAATGGATTAATTGTAATACCAGCGATTCAATTATTACTGGTGAAACTAACAATTATTATGCGCCACTTCTGGATGGAAACTATGCTTGTATCATTAATCAAAATGGTTGTATTGATACTTCTGCTTGTTATTATGTATTAGGCGATGGAGTTACAAACTTAGCTGCTGCGGATGATATTACTATTGCTCCCAATCCTTTTACTGATGAAACAACAATTACTTTTTCGGAAGAACAAAAGAATACGCTTATAAAAATTACAGACATAGTTGGCAAAGAAATAAAGTCTGTCATTCTGAGCGCAGCGAGGAATCTCAATATCGAAAAGGGAGAAATGAGTAATGGAATTTACTTTGTACAGATAATAAATGAAAAAGGAATAGTTAATAAAAAGATAGTGGTGCAGTAAACCCTACCCCGGCAAACGAGAAATATACTTATCCATTTCCTTTATCTGTTTTACTAACTCTTCTGTTTTAGGTTTCAATGCTTTTGCTTTTTTGAAATGTTCTTTCGCAATTCTATTTTGTTTACGTTGAATTTCTATCGAACATAATTGCAAATGGCAGGCAGCCAAACTTTCGGTATCAGGTATTCCGGCTTTAATGGCAGCAGCCAAATTTAACCGAGCTTCTTTCATCTGCCCTTTTTTAAGTTGAATAAAAGCCAACTGCATCAGGTTTGCTCCTTCCATATCGCCTACCAATTTCGATTTTGTTTTCATACTCTTACGAATATTTTTTTCGGCTCCAGCTAAATCGTCCGATGCCATAAACAAATTACTTTGTACCATATAATATGCCGACCGAATAGGTTTTAAAAGTAGTCGTGGAAATTTTATTTGGTTGAGATACTTCTGTGCTTTCTCTATATCGCCATCCTGCACCGCATCTTGCACCACCCGCATTGTACCCATCATAAAATATAATAACAACGAAAACCCAGCAAGGATATATAATAACCAAGCGGTAATTTCGTCTTTCAAAAAGTGCGACCAAATGCCTAATCCGATAAATAAAATGATGATTGGTAAACGGTATAAGATGTAAAAATTTAATACTTTTTTCATAATTGTGTTTCTAATAATTGTTTCATTTCTATTTGTAATTTCTTTGCTTCTTGGTTTGCAACGTCAGCAAAATCTTCATTTGTACTTGCATAAATTATTCCTCTTGATGAGTTTACCAGCAAGCCACATTGTGCGTTCATACCATATTTAGCCACTTCTTGCAAGCTACCACCTTGTGCGCCTACGCCAGGTACTAATAAAAAGTGGTCGGGAATTATAGTTCTTATATCAGTAAGCATATCGGCTTGTGTGGCACCAATTACGTACATCATATTATCAGACGTTCCCCATCGCATCGATTTTTCTATCACTTCCTGATATAGATAATTCTGATTTTCTATTTCTGCATTTATCATTATCGTTTGAAAATCGTGCGCGCCTTTATTAGATGTTAATGCCAATACTATTGCCCATTTATTTTTATGCTGAAGAAAAGGAGTAACACTGTCTTCGCCCATATAAGGAGCTACCGTAATAGAATCAAAATTTAATGTTTCGAAAAATGCTTTGGCATACATTAACGAGGTATTGCCAATATCACCACGCTTTGCATCGGCAATTGTAAACACATCTTGGCAGGTTTGATTAATATAATTAATTGTTTTTTCTAAACTAATCCAACCATTCGCCCCTTGCGTTTCGTAAAATGCGAGGTTAGGTTTATAAGCCACAGCGTATTCTTTGGTGGCATCTATAATTTGTTTGTTGAATTCAAAAGCAGGGTCTTCCGCTTTAAGTAGATGCTTCGGGATTTTAGTTATATCGGTATCTAACCCAACACAAAGAAAACTATTCTTCTTCTTAATATTATTAAATAATTCTTCTCTAGTCATTTTTTATTACACAGCAATTCCGCCTTCTTTCAAGCGTTCTGCATTTTCTGCTAAGTTAAGCGCGTCCATCATTGGTTGAATATCGCCATCCATAAAATCAGTGAGATTATAAACGGTCATATTAATACGGTGGTCGGTAATTCTATTTTGAGGATAATTATAAGTACGTATCTTTTCGGAGCGGTCGCCAGTAGAAACCATTGTTTTACGCTTCTTCGATTCGGCTTCCAGTTTTTTATTCATCTCCATCTCATACAACTTTGTTCTCAACATCGTCATCGCAATTTCCCTGTTACCAAGTTGTTTCCTATCTTTTTGGCTGATACAAACAATACCAGTTGGCTTATGCGTAATCATTACCTTCGATTCCACTTTGTTAACATTCTGTCCGCCGGCACCACCAGAGCGGGCAAACTGTATCTCCAAATCAGCCGGATTAATAACAATATCCACCTCTTCGGCTTCGGGCATCACAATAATAGTGGCAGCCGAAGTGTGCACACGTCCCATTGTTTCCGTTTCCGGCACCCGTTGCACACGGTGCACACCAGATTCAAATTTCATAATTCCATAAGCATTCTCACCCGTTATCTCACAAATCACTTCTTTATAACCACCAGTGTTTCCATCATTAAAATCAACCACCTCCAAGTTTAAACCTTTGTTTGCACAAAACCGAGAATACATCCTAAATAAATCGCCTGCAAAAATGCTTGCTTCATCGCCACCAGTTCCAGCTCTAATTTCAAGCACACAATTTTTTACATCTTCAGGGTCTTTCGGCACCAGCATTTGCCGAATGTCATCTTCCAGTTTTTCCTTTTTAGGAAGCAATTCTTCCATATCCAGTTTTGCCATTTCCTTCAACTCCTCATCTTTCTCATTTGCAAATACCGATTTGTTGTATTCAATATTCTCCACCACGTTTTTATATTCGTGGTAAGCATTTACTACTGCGGTTAAATCTTTATACTCTTTATTGAATTTTTTAAATTCCCTCATATCGCCAATCACTTTTGGGTCGGAAAGTTTTTGTTCCACCTCTTCCCATCGTCTTTTTATGGCTGCTAATTTTTCTAACACGGTTGTTTTATTATTGTTTTATTGAATTTTAATTGGAGCGCGAAAGTAGTAAAATACAACGAATAAAAGTTACTGTTTCACATAAGTAGCCACGTGCCTTTCCTTCTTTGTTTCGTAAATATCAGCAATAGTAACCATTATTCCCGTTTCTTCCACATCACCAAAATGAGTGTTGGGAGCGGTGCCAAACATTTTCATTGTTAACGAAAGATTCATATACGCATTAACTAAAGGCGGAACATTTTCGCCAAGTGCTCGTACATTCTGACTAAGAATACGATGTCCGTCCTTATAACTCAATCCATCAATGTCATTTAAAAACGCTGTAACATCAGTTTTTAGTGGCACAGGAGTTTTAGGATATACTAATTTTTCTTTGTCGGGGAAATAATATTGCATAAAAGCAAGTATCATATCTCTTGCGTGTACGTTGAAGTGCGTGTACATTGTTACCTTACCATAAAAGTATTTTATATCCGGATTATCAACTACTATTGCTCCCAAACCATCCCAAAGATTATCTAACGAAAACAACCCTTTGCGATTATCAATAGCGGGTTGAAACTTTGGCTGAACAAATGAACGACCTAATTCAATGGTATAAGGAACATAATCGTTCATAAATTGTTCGGAGAAATAAAAATAATCTGTTGTAGCAAGTTGTACAATACCATCAGCACCAATAGGGGCATCGCCACATTTAATAAAGCGGTAGCCACCAACAATTTCTTTCTCTTCCGGACTCCAAACAATAAGTTGTTTGTAAGGCGCATCGGCGGTATCATACTCATCAATGTCAATATCTTTGCCTGTTCCACCACCCGAAGCACGGAAGGTAACTTCGCGCAACCTGCCAATTTCGCGCATCACATTTGGCGAATCGTGGTGAGTGATAATGTATATTTCATTTTCACCATTGTTGGTGTTACGTACAAAGCGTTCTTTCGAAAGCTCTGCTTCCAAAATGTTTTTAGCTATTGGTTCTATAATGTTTTGCATATCTATTTTATCTTCTAACTCTTATTTTACTGTTGGCAACATCTTTGTTTCATCTCCCGAATGTAAGGCATAAACGTGTTGTTTTACTTTGTTCGCCCAATAATCAGGAGTATGTTCTTTTGTAAATGTTTCCCAAGCAATTTCTTTCCCAAAGGTAAAAGAAATTGTTTTCCCTTTTTGTTTATACATCTCATCGGGCAAAAAAAACATTTCTAAATTAGCTTTGATACCAAGCTTTTTTCGCCAGTACGCAAAGTTGTAAAAGAAATTTGAATTCTTTGCCTCTATATATACCGGCACAATGTTTTTTTTGTATTGAATAGCTTTCGAAATAAAACTTTTTTTCCAATGCAAATCTTCAATCACTCTTCCTTTCTGCCTTCGAGAAACCAATCCCGCAGGGAAAATCATAATACAACTGTCGGACGAATATACCTCTTCCATTCTTTTGGTGTAGTCGCCGGAGTTTTTGCCGTGCTTATTAACGGGCACAAACAGCGGCTCAAAGTTCTTCAACGCCATTAGTAAATCATTTACAAAAAACTTGCAATCCTTACGATAATCACCCACAGCATCAATAAAAGCAATACCATCTAAACCTCCTAATGGATGATTAGCAGCCATTATCACACCTCCTTGTTGCGGAATGTTTTCTGTCCCAAAAGATTTTACTGTGATGTTAAACTCTTCCATTGTAGCATCCACAAAATCGTGTCCCCACCTATTTCTGAAACGCCAAGCAGCATTATTCAGCTCATCTTCGTGAATGGTTCTTTTAATATAATTGAGAATAAAACGGGGGAGAAATCTTAATAAACGAGGATTTTTACTTGTTATTGCTTTTTCAATATCAATTAGCTTCTCGGTTGGTTGAGTTATTGTAGATTCAGGAACTTCGCTTGTCATATATTATTGTGGCTCTTTAATAAAGGAGAATTTTGTTTTCTGATATTTATCTTTCAGCACCCACGTTCTCATATTCACTGTGGTTTCATAAGGTCCGTCGGTAGCGGCAATGTTTACAAGCCAAATAGGAATGCTACCTCCGGGGTTCACCAGCAATTCATATTCGCAGTTTACCATCCCATTTTTAAGCGGAGTAAGTGTCCACAATGCTTTAAATTGGGTTACCCTCACGTGCCCATCCTTCTTAGGAATATAATCGGAGATACAAGTAGAAGTTTGATGAACCACCTTAGTTTCCTCATCCTGCCACACTTTCACATCCACCACAAAATCGCGGTTATCAACGGGCCAGGGAGCTACCACATTTTGATAATAAATCCCTTCTTTATCAGATACTTTTTTAACCAAATGCGATTCGCCACACTTATACACCCACTGAGGATACGTTTCTCTATCATTTAACAGGGCAATAATGCTGGAAAGGGATGTTTTTATCTGAGTAACGGCTTTTAATTCTTTTATTGTGGTGGTATCCAGCGAACGGTTATAAACTTTTACTTCTTCGCCCGATTTCTTTAAAATCCAATCATTCTCAAACGTTGTAAACGCAGTAAGTACAATAAAGATGGCAATAATTGGAAAGAAGTATTTAGGTTTAAACAAAAGCACTTTATTAAGGGTTTACAGTATTATTTCAGCCCTTAAAATTACAACTTTAAACTGATTTTAGAAAACCGATGCAACCTTTGGGAGTAATTTTGCATCTAAGTAGTTGATTAGAAGATTAAAAACAAAAAACCACCACCCAAAGGTTTCACGCCCCTAACTAACTGAAAAGTTGTTAGGGGCGTTTTTCATACATCGTTATTGCCTAATGAACAATCATTAATTTCTCTGTAGATACATTGTTTCCAGTAGTTACAGCAATAAAATACATTCCTGCTTTATATCCTTTCATGTCGAAAGAAGAAGAATACTTACCTGCTGCCTTCCCTTTTTCCGAAACCAATTCGGTTATCTCTCTACCTTGTATATCAAACATTTTAACAGAAACAGCAGCAGTTTGTGCCAATGTATATTCAAGCGTTAATATATCATTTATAGGATTAGGAAAAAGATTCACCACTGGTTTATTATTTAATTCAGCAATTCCTGCTGGTCCAGCTATATTTATATCATCAATATAAAGTTGATTGCCATACTGACAAGCATTAATAAAACGTACCAAAAAAGAAGAAGAAGTATGGTAAGCTGCCAAACTTACAGTTTCCTGACGCCATTGGGAAGTTGTTGTTGGCACAAAAGCAGAAGTATTTACCCCTGCTACCGAGCCCAAAGTGCTTCCTGATTTATTGTAAACAGAAGACCAAGTTAAACCACAATCAGCAGAAACCTCCACAATAAGAGTATCTAAATTAGTAGTTGTTGAATATGGCTGATACGCTACCTGAAAGGTTAAACTTGGCGTAAGCGAAGAAGTTAAATCAAGAGGTGGAGTAACCAACTCATCTCTTTGTCCTATTGCATTGTAATTATAATTGTCCATATATGCACTTGCTGCACCTGTATAATGCACAGTGGTGCTTCTGTTCCAAGTTGTAAGGTTATCAGGATTAACGCGCACCCAACCTGCTGGAGGCATTGTAGCGGTTTCAAATCCTTCAAAAAACGGAAGCGTTGCTGGAGTAGTTACTGTGGTATAACTCACTGTTTTGCTGTCGTTAGCTACTAAAACATCGGCACTGCCGTTAGGCAAAGTTGTAAAAGCAGTATAAGTATGCGCACCAGGAGTGGATGCTAAAGCAGGCAAAGTAACCTGCATACTTGTTTGGCTCGCAAGGTTTCCGTACCAAGTAAAAGTATTTACCGCACCTGCATCTATTTTATAGTTGATAGTACAATTAGTTATAGTTGTGTTTCCATAGTTTTGCAAGTTAACTACAGCAGCCAAATTTCCGCTACAATCAAATCCTGCTGGATATATTATTGAATAAATTCCGCAATCTAAACCATTTGTAGGCGCTTCTGTTACAGCCATTGAAGAGGTATGAATTTGGTCGCCGCTAGTATGTGTATCATTATTAGTACAATTAAAAGCACCATAAAAACTAAGCGGTCCTGTTCCTGATGCTGGTGCTGTCCAAGTAAACGTCCACGTATGTGAACCTGTTGTACCTGTAGTACCAGCACTTGTATGGGTTATGTACTTTCCTGCTCCAATAACCTGTGTACCTGCTCCAGCTGTTAATGTACCTACCAAATTACCTGATGCGCTTTGAGGAGAAATTTCAAATCCAAATCGAACTAAACTTGCCATTGTTGCTGTAGCTGTTATTGTATAAGCTGTACCCGGAACGTAACCCGTGCCTGGTATGTTTGATGTTATCCACCCTGGTGAAGCAACCACTGCACTGCCTGTATGGCAGCCACTTGCAGCACAAGTTAATCCATCTGTTGGCGAGCCTGTAACTCCAGCTGGTGCACCGTTTACATTACCGTGTGCTTCTTTTTTAAAATCAAGTAAAATAGTTCCTATCGAAACTACCGCAATTGCAATTAGTACTTTGTATTTCATAGTTGTGTTGTTTTTTAATTAATGTTTCTATTTATTCGGCGACGAAAGTAGAAATATTATTTTTATTTGATGTTATAAATAGATTAATTATAGAAATACATAGATGATATTTAAAACTTAAATGATTAAGTCCAATTATATTATTTACTTTTGATACCTCATTATATTATATACTAACACCTATACTATTATTAAAATGAAACATCTATTCACCATCTCCTTTCTTTTTTTCGGCTCCCTATTTAGTTACTGTGTTGCACAAACTGCTGCTAATCCGTTTCTTCAAATTGCATTTTGCAACGTAACTAACGATACATTAAAGTTTGCCGACATAGATAAATGCTCCGAAGTAAAAGCATTGGATAAAAACTTAAAAATAGTTTCTTACTCTATCATCATCACTATGCCATCGCCCAAAAACAAAGCTAAAATAGTTACTGTGGTTCAAAAAAACAAAGGAGCAAAACTATCCAATGAGAGTATAGCTTTATTAAAAGAAACAAAAAAACGAGGCGCAATACAAATGACTGTTAAAGATGTAGTAGCTATGGATGGCGACAAACCAAAGGGTTTGGCTGGTATGGTAATTTATTTCAGCAATAAATAAGTAAACTTAATTACAATGACTTGGAATGATTTAACCGATTTATACTCCGAAAACATTAATACACTAAACCCTACCAAGCGACAACGGGCAGAGTTGGAGCTATTTTATTTAAAAGAAAACCTGCAATACA
>CAILDT010000477.1 GCA_903833025.1 uncultured Bacteroidota bacterium
AATATAATGTACTAAAATAAAAGCATTATTTTAGTAAGCATACATAATGAAAGGTCATTGATATTTTTAATTAGCATGTTTACGCAACTCTATTTCTTTCGAGCACAGGCGAAACCCTCTTAGCAATTTAAACAGAGCAGGGACAAAATTTTAAAACAGATAAACCATGAAAAAAAACAATTTAATTTTAGGGACATTTTTAGCAATTACTGCTATTTTGTTCAGCGGTTGTGGAGCTTCTTCATCTTCTGACAGCACTTCAACAGAAAAAGTTGAAGGTAGCACTGAAAGCACAGAATCGGGTGGTCTGGTAACTATCGGCAGCCAAGTTTGGACAAGTAAAAACCTTGATGTAGCAACCTACCGCAATGGCGATGTAATACCACAGGTGCAAGACGGAAACGCTTGGAGCAAATTAACTACCGGTGCTTGGTGTTATAAGTATAACGATGCATCCGAAGGCAAAATATTAGGCAAGCTTTATAACTGGTATGCGGTAAATGATCCGCGTGGCTTAGCACCAGAAGGATTTCATATTCCCAGCGATTCGGAGTGGACTATATTAATCGATTATTTAGGCGGAGAAGGTAAAGCCGACGAAAAAATGCAAAGTACCTGGGGATGGGAAAATAACTTCAATGGAACGAATAGTAGCGGCTTTTCAGGTCTTCCGGGCGGCTACCGAAGGCACGATGACGATGGATCATTCGGCGGAGGTATTTACGAAGGGTTCTGGTGGAGTTCTACGGAGAGAAGGAGAGATAAATATAATCCAACAGAAGACTATGCCTTTTACCGCGGCTTTGAAGCAGTCCATGGCCTTCAAGAAGGCGATAACCATAAGGGAAGTGGGTACTCTGTCCGTTGCGTCAGGACTTCAAAAGAAAAAGTTGAAGGCAGCACTGAAAGCGCAGAATCGGGTGGTGTGGTAACTATCGGCAGTCAAGTTTGGACAAGTAAAAACCTTGATGTAGCAACCTACCGCAATGGCGATGTGATACCGCAGGTGCAAGACGCAAACGCTTGGAAAAACTTAACTACGGGTGCCTGGTGCTATTATGAAAAAGGTACATCCAATGTCACAAAATACGGTAAGCTATATAACTGGTATGCGGTACACGACCCTCGCGGCCTCGCACCAAAAGGGTATCATATACCTACGAATGAAGAATGGACGATACTAACGGATTATCTAGGCGGTGAAGAAGGCGAAAAAATGAAAAGCAACAGCGGTTGGGCTAATACGGGATATGACTCCTCTGAGGACGGTAATGGCAACAATAGTAGCGGCTTTTCAGGTCTTCCGGGCGGCTACCGCGATGCCTTTGGAACGTTCGACGGAGTTAATTGTATCGGTGGCTGGTGGAGTTCGTCGGAGTACCCTTATCCCAATGCCTGGTCCCGCAAAATGAGTTCCGGCATTGGCTCAGTGCTCAGGGGCAACGACGAGAAGGGCGATGGGTACTCTGTCCGTTGCCTCAGAGACACCTATATAACAGATAATGAAAACCTTTTTATAACAGATAATGAAAACCTTTTTACAAATCAACAAATTACAGTCTTAGATAAAATAATTTCAGATTTTGAAAAGGCTACTTCAAACGAAATAGCAATTGTAACAAATGAAAGCATAGGCGATTTTACAAATATTAAGGAATACTCAGTAAGCTTAGCAAATAAAATGGGAGCTGGAAAAAAAGATAAAAATAATGGCATATTATTCGTGATAAGTAAAAAAAGACGAGAAATTTTTATGGCAACAGGTTTAGGGACTGAACAAATACTTAATAATAGTAAGTGTCAAGAAATTATATCGGAAACTATTGTCCCTTATTTTAAAAAAAACGAATATTATTTAGGTGTTAAAGCTGGATTGGAAGAAAGTATTAAAAAATGGACTGTGGGGATGAATCCTAATAATCA
>CAILDT010000478.1 GCA_903833025.1 uncultured Bacteroidota bacterium
ATAATAAATGCCCTATATCGGTGTAAATATGTCGAGAGCAGGCACGGCGGGGGCTGATAAGTTAGCACCTGGCAAATCCCATGTAAATCGCGGGGGTTTTCAATATACCATAAATGTTCTATTTATTTTTGCCGTTATTGGCATGTGTATTAAGATATTTTTTAGTACAGGCACGTCGAGTGATGGCACTTATGGACCGGCCAACACGATTATATATGGTTACGGGATTGTTGCCCTGTCGATTTTAACCGTCATGTTTATTAGTTATGCCATCCACGATAGAATTGGACACATTGAAAGCAAGGGCCAAGTAGAGACGATTATTAAATTTATTAAAAACTTTTTTACGAGTTCAGCGCCATCGCTCTTGACAATTATTCTTTTAATCTGGGTTATTACCTTGAATATCGCTTTTTATACACAGATTAATACAGGTAAGGTGGCGAAGGAATATTATCAATTATCTCACGGCACTTCTTTTCTCTTTGTGTTTCAAATTGTGTGCTTATTCCAATACTTGAAATTATATATAAAAATTAAAACGGACGGGAAAAATGCGACCGAAGAAGATGCGACTAGTCAAGGCCGTATTGCCTTTGCGACCTATTTCATATCGGCCATAAATTTAATCGTCGTGGGAATGATGTCGATTATTTTACAGTTCTTTTCTACCGACGGATGACGGGGGACACCCCCGTGAGCCCCCGCGGGATAAGGGGGAGGGTGGATGCGATACAATGCCAAATGCGTCCGCCCGCCAAGTTTTTCCGCCCACCAAATGCGTCCGCCCGCCAAGTTTTTCCGCCCTCCAAGTTTTTCCGCCCACCCTCCAAGTTTTTCCGCCCGCCAATCTCTCCACCCAAGCTCAATGGGGGAGTGTGAGGGGGCACCCCTCAAATGTTGATAAACTTATACGTCAAGCCATACTCACATTCCGTCTCCCAGATGCCGTAGATTTTCAGAATGAAATTATTGGTCTCTTTGCATTCGGCTTCATTAAAAATCTTTAAAAATCCATTGTTTAATTGTTCGGAAATACGATAGATAGGCGTTTTGGCCGTAGAACTATGTTTATCCATCATGTGTTTTTCAATGGCCGAAAAATGACCTATGATATCTGTATGGTTTTTAATATCAAAACTACATTTATATTTATTAAAAGATTTCTCAATCGTATGTAATTTTAAATTAAATTTAATGAAAATCCCATTTAAGATAAGAATTTCATTCGAATAATTAACTCGGAGGAAATTGCTATTATCCATGACGGTATTTTTCACTCGCTCTTGATAAAAAATATTATTGATATTAAAATCATTTATATCCAATACAACATACATTGCTTACATCTTATAGGAGGATGCTTTTAAGCTTTTAAGCTTTGCTTATACAATAAAATACTAACAATATCTTTTGTTTTCCAATCGGCACAGCCATTTTCAAATGATTTTAAAACGCTTTGGCACTGTTCGAGAGTCTTTTCATCATACGCATAGTGCCTTTTTTTCAGTCCTAGGTAAG
>CAILDT010000479.1 GCA_903833025.1 uncultured Bacteroidota bacterium
GATTATTTTGTCGGCTGTGGATAGTTCTATAACTTTTCAGTATAAGCAGCAGGTTGGGTTTACGCTAACTACTGCGGGTAATATTATTAGTGTGGGAATTGAGAATAATTCGGGTCAGATTGGTTTACAGCAAAGTTTAAATACATATCCTGGGGCTAATTATGCGGTTAAGTTTACGTATCCGAGCAATACTACTTATATGGTTTCGGATGCTTCTACTACTTATAATAATAATAGTGAAACTGGTGGTTTGTTTATCTCTAACAATACACCAACTCCTTTTGTGATGAATACGAGTATTAAGAATACTGGGAATCAGAATTTGGCGGCTTTTAATGTTTTTTCTCGTGTAACGGATAATTCGGGTAGTGTTCAAACGCCTGCATCAGCTACGGTTGTGAGTAATGCGCTAACTCCGGGGCAGACGCAAAATATTACTATTCCGCAGCCAAATGTGTTTAGCCCTGTGTTGCCGGGTACTTATAAGTATATTTCGAGTACTCAGTTAACAGGGGATTTGACGCCGAGTAATGATACTAAAATGCAGGAGTTGGTTGTTGTTGATACTACTTTGAGTACTATTAGATTGTCGTTTGATAGGAATGTACCAGGTGTGGTGGGGCTTAATTGGACGGGTGGACAAGGTGGTGGTGGTATGTATTTTATTCCTCCATTTTATCCTTGCAAAATTACGCAGTTGCATAGTTTTATTACTACAAATGATAGTTTGGCTGCTTTTTCGATGATGGTTTATCAGGATAATGGACCAGGCGGAACACCAGGTAGTATGCTGGATTCGGAGTTTGTATCGGCAGGAAGTGTGGCTACCCATTCGTGGAATACGGCGGTGCCGGCGGTGCCGATAGTGGTAAATTCGGGCGGTGTGTATGTGGCTTGGAGTATGGATGGACCGGGGATTACGTTGGGGTTGGATACGGTTGGACCGTTTTCTAACAGAACGTTTGAGGTGATTAGTGGTACTTGGGCAATATACAGGTCGCGGGAGGTGCAGGATTTGATGATAAATATTAGTATTCAGAAAACGATAAATGCGGGGATTAGTGAGAATGAGTTGGATGGAAATTTTGGGCAGTTTTATCCGAATCCTTCATATGATTTATCGACTTTGGATTTTAGTTTGATGGGTGTGGCGACAAAATTGGTGTACGATATTTATGATGTGGAAGGAAAATTGGTGACGAGTAAGAATATGAGTAGCGGAATTAATGGTGGTAAATTGGTTGTAAATACTGTTGATTTGAGTGCTGGTATTTATACTTGCAAAATAAATGTGGATGGTAATACGGTGGTGAGGAAGTTGGTGATTGTACGTTAAATTATTGGTTGTTTCTTGTGAAAAAATCCTCTTCTGATGTTTCAGAAGAGGATTTTTTATTGGAGACCACCCCTGCCCCCTACTTGAAGGGAGGAGGGGGGCTTCGTGAATTAATCTTTTTCTATTTTTTCTATTAGTTTTTTGAGCATTAGATCTATATGTTTGAAGTAGCGGTAGCGTTGCTTTTCGGCTACGCCGGAAATTAAGTTTGATTTCTTTATTAAATTTTTTAGCCATAAATCTGTCTCGTTGCAAAAATTAATGTTGGTGGTGAGCATTACATTAAAGGTGTGGTAGGAAATATACGCGCCTTTTGAGTTTCCCATTTCTGTCATCACGCAATTGTTGCCAATCATAACATCGGAATGATAGAGTTCGAAGTTTTTTTGATTGGTTGCAGGTTTGTTGTTTGCATCTAATTTTATGTTTAATTCGGCTTGTTTGCTGATGCGTGCAAACATAGTGTGTAGTTCTTCGCAAACAAGTAAGGCATCGTGTTTACTTTTGAATGCGCCTGCATCCCAATAAAATTCTATTTGTTTTAATGTGCTGTTTGCGGTATCGTCGCTCCAAATTTCGATGGAAGATATTTTGGAATATAGTGCATATATATCTGCTGCTATTTCGAGCAGTTCTTTATCTATATGTGCGGTTTCAAATTTCTTGTCTTCATATCCTCTTGCATTTAAAATAGATTTGTTCCAATAAAATATTTTGAAAGCGGTGAGATGCGGATGGGCAAAATTTTGAAAAACGGGAATATCTTCGGCAGCATAAATTATTTGCCTGTCTTCTTCAGGGAATTTGAGCATAATCGCAATATTTTTTTTCATATTGGTTAAATACTCTTTAAAAGTATTAACGTGGCTGCTAAGCTGGTGGTGAGAAAAACTGACGAAGCTATTATCAGCATTATTGATAAAATCATCAAACGAAATTTTAAAGTGCTTGCAGATAACGGATATTTCTTCAATTGTTAATTGCGATTCGCCTCTTATGCGACGATAAGCACTGTCGTTGCTTACTTTAAGAAGGTCGGCAAGTTCATCTACTAAGGAGATACCTTTTGGCAGTGCTTCTTTTATTCGTTCTATGAAAGCGAGTTGCGCGGTTTCTTTTAAATTTTTTGTCATAATTAGTTAGTGAAATTTACTTATTGATAAAACTGATAGTTGCAATATTTGATAAAAGTACAAAATGTATTTGCAATAATTGCAAAATTAGTTAGTGTTGATAAATTGATTCATCTGTTTTTAGGAAGAAGTGCTTACAATAAAAAGCCGGTGGCGGTTTCCCGTTTCTTCGGGTTTTAAAGAGGAGGTAGTTTTGTGGCGTAAATAAATTAATTATTAATCTAAATAAATAAAACACAATGAAAACACAATCAAATATTAGCACCGTATCGAAAACAAAAACAATTATTGAATGTTGTATTGTTTCCATAGTAATTGCAGGAGTAATAACTATGATTGGGAAAATAGATGTTCGCCAATTTATAAGTAATATTTTGGATTGGCAGAATATGTAATTGTTTTTTGACCTCCCCCCCTGCCCCTCTCCTTGAAAAAAGGATAGGAGTGCCAAGGTGTAATGTTAATTTCCGAAGAAGCGATTTGTAAATAAATGAATTATTAATTATAGAATATGAAAAAAGTAAAAAAAGGGTTGATGAAACCGATGATGACGATGTTACTAAACTCGATGTCTGTGCTAGGATTGTCGCAGGATACAATAATAATGAGCGATAATACGCACAGAGTTAGTAAGGTCTTGGAAATTAATGAAACCGAAATAAAATATAAACGGTTTGATAATATTGATGGTCCTGAATATTTGATTGCAAAGGGAAATATA
>CAILDT010000480.1 GCA_903833025.1 uncultured Bacteroidota bacterium
ATTATTGTATAATATTATATTAATTCTTTTCGCAGGTTTTAACTTCAATTTTGTACCGAAATTAAATTACTAATTCAGACATTAAATAAACCAAAAACAAACCCAAATCAATCCAAACAAAATGAAAAAAACTAAATTACAAATCATTACAGCACTTTTTGCAGTGCTCAGTTGCGTTCCGTTTGCGAATGCACAAATTTACCTGAACACATTTACGGGAGCTACTGGTTGCCCTACAAATGGTAACGTTCCATCTATGGCAGGAAATAGTACCGGGACGCCCTTTACAAGAAATACAATAACCTGTAACTCTACAGCAAACGTTTTTAATTCGACCACACTAAACAATACAGCAAGTGTTTCGAACACTTCGTATATTGAATTTTCGGCTACAGCCAATGCTGGATTTCAGCTGAATGTTACTTCGCTTACTTTTTTCCGTCAGGCAAGTGCTTCTGCACCAAATCAATTAGAAGTTAAATATAGTACAGATGGATTTGCAACTTCTACACCATGGGGAGCAGCACCCGTTTCGCCAACTACAGGCACAAACATTACGTGGGACTTTACTGATTTCGCAACTTCTTCAGGAGGCACTGTTACCTTTAGATTATATCCTTACGGAACTCAGCGTGCCGATTTAACCGGAGCTTCTGCAGCCTCAGGAACTTTCAGAGTGGATGATGTTACTTTAAATGGAACAGTAACTTCTGTTTCCTCTCCTACTATTTCTGTAGGTACATTAACACCAGCCGGAAGTTTTTCTACTTTTGTTGGGACACCTTCTTCTATAAAAACTTTTACATTAAGCGGCTCCAACCTTACAGCAAACTTAACAGTGAGTGCTGTTTCAGGTTATGAATATTCTATTGATGGATTTGGAACAGCCGGACAAGCTTCACTTTCATTTAATCCTCCCACAGTTTCTCAAACTGTTTCGGTACGTTTAACAGGAGCATCTACAGGAACATTTAACGGCACTACTAATATAGTAAGCACAGGAGCTGCTGGCTCACCCGCCACTATTTCTCTTAACGGAACTGTTAACCCGATAACACCGATAATAACAATTGGGGCACTAACCCCGGGAACAAGTTTCAGTGCCGGTACCGGAGCACCATCTGCTGCACAAACATTTACACTTAGCGGTTCTAACCTTACAGCAAACGTAACAGTGAGTGCTGTTGCAGGATATGAGTACTCAATTGATGGATTTGCAACCGCAGGACAAAGTTCGCTTTCATTTAGCCCTCCAACAGTTTCTCAAACAGTTTCAGTTCGATTGACTGGAGCAGCTGCAGGAACTTTTAATGGAACGATCACCATTGCAAGTGCAGGTGCTACTAATTCTCCGTCAACAATTTCTGCTAACGGAACAGTTACCACCCAACCTTCTATTACAGAAGTTATTTTACCCCAATATATACAAGGAGTAAACGGAACCAATTCCAATCGTATTCCTTATGCCTGTTACCTTACTATTAATAATCTTACTGCTAACGCAACTTACAATTACTTTCCATCGGTTGTAATTTCTTCTGACTTGGCGACAAGCAATGGAGCAGGAAATATAATTTTTGCAAATGCAGGAGGTTTTACTCGTTCGACAGGGGGAGCTTTTACCGCAGGTAACTTTAGCACATTTACAGCTAGTGCAGGTGGTTCTTATTCTGGATGGTTTATTATTGAACCAACAGGAAATGCAACACGGTTTGTTCCGGGCAACAATGTTTTTATTCGTATTATGTTGAACGATGGTGCAGGTGGAACAACAGTAGCTTCACGCGTTACCACTACCAATTCGGCAACAGTTTTAAATCTTGTAGCAAGTGCGGGAGCAAATAACGGTACAGGATTAAGAGGAAGTTCGTTTGGTACAGCAAAAAACTTTGTAGTCACTTATGATAATGTTGCAGGTACAGGAAGACCAATTTCTGCCAGCTTTATAGAGAGTGATGGAACTGCTAATACAACAGCGAATTCTTACGCTTCATTTTATGGAACAAGTGTGGAAGCAGTGGCAGGTGCTTATGGTATGATAGTACCCAACACAAATGCAAACGGAATACAAAGAATAGAACAACGTGATATTACAACTGGCAACGTAATTGGTTGTGTGGCTACAAATGCAACGGGAGTTTGGTCAGGAGGAGCAAACACAGTTAATCCTACTGGAGGAACAACTGCTTTGGTAATAACTAATACAGATGCAGCACTTGCTAACGTAACACCTTTGGTAAGTATAAGTGCAGTACCTTCCGGTGCAATTTGCACAGGAACCAATGTAACTTTTACAGCAACACCAACTAATGGTGGAACAACCCCTACTTATCAATGGTTATTGAATTCAAATCCTGTTGGATCAGGACTTACTACTTATTCAAACAGCACATTAAATAATAATGATGCTGTAAGTTGTGTGATGACTTCAAGTAATGCGTGTGCTGTTCCAACAACTGCAACATCAAACGCACTAACAATAACAGTAAATGCAAATGCTACCCCTGTAATTACAGGAGCATTATCTTTCTGTTCAGTAAGTTCAACAACTCTTGATGCAGGGGCAGGATATACTTCTTATTTATGGAGTACTGGTGCAACCTCTCAAACAATTAACGTAACCACAGCAGGAACTTTTTCAGTAACCGTTTCGAACGGAAGTTGCAATGGAACATCTTCACCAGTTACTACCACTGTTTTAAATACACCTGCGCAACCATCACCATTTACTGCAAGTTCAGCATTTGTAAGTTTAGGACAAATAGGAGTAGTATATACAGTGCCTAACGATGTAACAGCAACTTCTTACAATTGGAGTTATAGCGGTACAGGAGCAACCATAACAGGAAGCACTAACAGTGTAACGGTTAATTTTTCTTCATCCGCTACAGCAGGTACATTAAGTGTAACAGCAACTAACACTTGCGGAACTAGTACCGCATTAACCATTGCAATAGGTGTTAATCCTCCAAGTTTTGGAGCTGGAAATTTAGTGGTATTACAAACTAACACAACAGTAAGTAAATCATCATCACCAATAACGTTAAAAGAAATAACACCAACAGGAACAGCTGGTATTACAGTAGCTATTCCTTCAACAAGTACTAATAACTATCCTTTCCAGACATCTGGTATTTACGGAGGTTCTGAAGGATTTCTTTCCACATCCACAGATGGCAGATTATTAATGCTTGGCGGATACGCTACATCCGCAACATTCGCAGACATAACAGCCACCACAGCCGCTGCTGTGACCCGCGCAGTAGGTACAGTTAATCAATCAGGATTCTTTTCTCAGGTAGCCACAAGCAATACCTTTTACAGCGCCAATGATATACGCGGAGCTGTTTCTGATGGAACTAATTTCTGGGCATCCGGTGCTTCTGCAGCCAATGTGGATGGCATTGATTATTTCGGACCTGGAACTCCTGCAGGATTAGCAACAGGAGCAACACCTCCTAAGGCTTATGGTTTAAGAATATTTAATGGCAACATATATTATGCAACACAAAAAGCAGGACCAAACAATCTGGTTTCTAATTTAGGAATTTTCCAGTTAGGAACAGGTTTGCCAACCAGTGGCACTCAAACGGTAAGTCAGGTAATTGGTACCGGTGCAACAGTTCTTCCCCAGGATTTTTCTTTTAATGCAGCAGGTGATGTTTGTTACATTGCAAGTGGTCTATTAACAGCAAATGGTGGAGTAAGAAAATATACTAAATCAGGAGGTGTATGGAGTTATGCTTATACTTTGGGAACAGCTGCTCAAGGTGCTTATGGATTGGTCGTTGATTATTCAGGTGCTAACCCAATAGTTTATGCTACTACTTTAGAAGCAGGAGGTAACAAGGTTATTAAAATAACTGATACAGGTGCAGGTTCAGCAGTAACCGTATTGGTTCCTGTAGTTGCCAATGTATATAATAAAGGTATTTCATTTGCACCGGTAGATGCAGGAACACCTGTTGTAAATCTTAATATCACTACTAATTCAGGTTCTGAAGCTGGAGCAACAGTTATTACAGTAACGGCAGTTGCTTCTTCACCGGTTACAGGAAATCAAACAGTTTCTCTTAACGTAACAGGAACAGGAATAACCGCAGGAGATTATACTCTTACAAATACTACCATTACTATTCCATCAGGTGCTACCACAGGAATAGTTACTTTTACTGTTATTGATGATGTAGTTTTTGAAACTACAGAAACGGCTACATTAACCATTAGCAGTCCTACATCAGGAATTGTATTGGGAGCTACTACCTCTCAGAATATTACCATACTTGATAATGATAATACAGCACCAACCATCTCAATGAATGTATCAACTACTTCTGATTTAGTAGATGGTGGAGTAACCGTTTCTCCCGTAAGCCCTTATACATTTACAGGAACAATTGCTGATATTACAGACCCTGCAAGTACATTAGGATTTGATTTTGTGGTTAATGATGCGGAGACAGCAGCCAGTGGTTTAACAGTTACTGCAATAAGCAGCAATGTTACTGTAGTTCCAAATGCTAACTTAGTGATATCAGGAACAGGTGCAATCAGAAATTTAAGAATTACTCCTGCAGCTGTTGGTTATTCCAATATCACTGTATCTGTTTCTGATGGGGTAAATACTACCAGCTATATTATTGCTTATGCAGCTTCAGCTCGCACACCTGATATTGCTCCGGTAAATACATTCTGGCATACAGGAATCTCTGATGCATCTGATGGAATTGCAATTGATGATAATTATTACATGACTGGCGATGACGAATTTTCGTATGTTAATGTTTATTCACGAACAGCATCAGGTGCTCCTGCTGTAGTTTTTGATGCAGGTGCATATTGTGCATTACCTGATCCGGGACATCCTGAAATTGATATTGAAGGAGCAACAAGAAGCACGACTAATTCAAATAAAATGTATTGGGCAGGCTCTATGAGCAATGGTGCTTCTCCATTTCCTGCTAAACCGAATCGTGATAGAATATTTGCTACTACCATTACAGGAACAGGTACTTCTACTGTAATAACTTTTGCAGGATGGGCTGCTGTTAAAACTGCC
>CAILDT010000481.1 GCA_903833025.1 uncultured Bacteroidota bacterium
CGATAAAGCCCAGGTAAAAAATTACACCATAGCCCTAGCGCAAAATGCCTTGGCCGATTTAATGGCTGACAATGTGACTGATATCATAGCCATCCAAAAATATGAACCTTTAACGAAGGAAGAAATTATTACGAATAATATTGAACTCATTAAAAATATATTTCTGCCCGTCAAAAGTCATTTCTTTATTCTCGGCAATGATTATGTCATTGGGCAAAGCAAATATATACCCCCGTATATACCCTCGGTCGAAATCAATACCAAATTATCGAGTGATACGACGAATAAAATACCGCTGGCGTATACAGTTCGCATTGAATTACAGTTATTAGACGCGGCGAATAATCCTGATGCGGGTGATTTTAGTAGAATGACTTGTAAAGCCAAAAAAGGGAGTATCGCCAAAGATTCATTAGATATTTTCGGCACGAATTTTGGTTACGTTCCCGTGAAAAAGGTCGCGATTCCGTCGATTTTAAACACCTCGAAGGCCACCCAAAATCGGCCCTTTACAAAAATACAAAAAGAATGGGAGGAGCGAAATAAATATGTCAAAGCACCGGCCACCGAGCGCGAGCGTATTGCCTTGGAAAAAACCTGGACACCTTTACAGCGAAAAATGGCTGAATTTGATAGGAATCAAGATGCGTACAATAAAATTCCGCCGCTCTGGATTAAAGAAACGCAAGATTTAAAGACCAAATACACCGATTTTACGACCGAAATGGTGAAACTCTGGCAAGAATTGAAGGACATTGAAAAAAGCAATAGTGACGCGCAAGGTGTCTTAAAGCCGGATAGTTTTGTCAAGGATTTGCTGGACGGGGTCAAAACAAAAATGAAGGCAGCCATCGAGCAGGCCCGGGTGAATACGCGCGAGCTAAACCCCTTTAAACCGGATAAGCCAACCCTCGATATAGCGGCTCTAATAGAGAAACTGGCTGGCTTGACCAACCGCCAGGAGGTGGCAAAAGAGCTCGATAGGGAGATGAACACCAGCAAGGCGGCGGAGCAAGCTACTATTGACTATAAATACGTGAAACCACTCTTGGAAGGGACGGGCTTGGAAAGCAAAGAAACCGATTTGCGCGTGTTTAAAGAACAAGAAGCGAATTTGACCGATAAAATTACTGCGTTAATGAGTTCGGAGAAGCCCGCGGATAAATATAACGCCGAAGCAGTGAA
The DNA here is from genome assembly GCA_903833025.1 of uncultured Bacteroidota bacterium. Classification (GTDB taxonomy): domain Bacteria; phylum Bacteroidota; class Bacteroidia; order 2-12-FULL-35-15; family 2-12-FULL-35-15; genus 2-12-FULL-35-15. Next base: position 1,186 of record CAILDT010000481.1, read on the forward strand.
AGTTGAATTGGCCAAATTACAAGGCGATATTCGCAAGAAAATGACGGATATCGCGATGATAAAAGAAAAATATAATATTGATAAAATAATCACAGACTGGAACCAGGTTTTTGGAAAAAGAGAATTGTTGTCCCGAACGGTTGAAATGGCGAAAAATAAGGATGAGAAAAAAATACAGAATGAAACGGTGAATAAAGAATTGGACGCGAAATTAAAAGAGATAAAGGACTATAAAAAAGAGCTCTTACTCGCCAAGTTTTTTGCGGGAGACTATGACGAGCTGTCAAAATCGGACAAAGAGAGTTATGAGAAAAAATCCATGCGCGACCGGCCGCTGGATAGCGTACAAACCTTGCAAGCGAATTTAGACACGGCAAAGGCCGACTACTTGGAAATAGCCAGGAAATTTTCGGTCTTTAACAAGGTCCAAGCCTTAATCACTTTATTGAATGATGATGTGGCCGCTATTAAAAAATTAAAAGATGCGAAAAAAAGCGAACGCGATGCGAAGGAAAGAGATATAAAAACAAAAAATTCGGATAAACTGGCTATCGCGCGAAGTGCCGAATCCGCGAAGAGAGAATTGACGCCGGCCGATGAGGATAAATTAAAAGTGTATGATAAAGATATTGCGGTCATCCAAAC
>CAILDT010000482.1 GCA_903833025.1 uncultured Bacteroidota bacterium
AAATGGTTGGTTTTGTTGGTATGTTAGCGGTTTTTTTCATTTGCTTTAGTAATGATAAGGATTTTTTTGATTATCAGCAAATAAAAAAATAAATTTTTGTGGGAATAGGAATATTAGAGGAGGGGGAAAAGCAGTTTTAAAACATACCTATATATAAGAGCAAAAAAAGAGGGATGAAAACTTCACCCCTCTTTTACTTATACCAAACGACCAACGTTTTATCTCACCAACGTTATGCTTCCAGTATATTCGTGTTTTTCTTTTAGCACGTCTTTTATTTTAATTACATACACATACACATCTTCTTGCGCCACATTACCATCACTCGCCACATCGCCTATCCAATGCTTGTTTAAGTCATCAGTATAAAAAATACTGTTTCCCCAACGGTCGTAAATATACATCTCGAAGGTAAGTACGTTGGTTGCTTTGCAATAAAATTCATCATTTATTCCATCGTGGTTTGGCGAAAATGCGTTAGGAATAAAACAAGTGAATTCAGGCGTTATATCCACACATACCATTGCTGTATCTTCGCAAAGCCCTTGGTTACTCACCGTTAATATAGTGCAATAATGTCCCACTTCGCTATAAGCGTGAGTAGGGTTTTTTACCGTTGAACTATCTGTAGCTGTATTATATGGGTCGCCAAAATCCCACGCCCAGCTGGTTGCATTTACAGAAGCATCAGTAAATTTAATTTCAGGTGTATAATAATTTGCTGAAGCCGGACAGCTGAAATTAGCTATCGGTGGCGGCACTGTGGTAATTAAATTAGTATAAAGAATCTGGCTGGTACATCCAGGAATGGTAACTACAGTAAGATTTACAGAAAAACTTCCCGGGGTAACATAACAATGCGCCGGAGGTGTTTGACCTACAAAAGTACCACCATCACCAAAATCCCAACTCCACGCATTAATATTACCCGAAGTAACTGTGGAAGCATCGGTGTAGGTTACGCAAAGAGGTGTACAACCAATAGTTACATCAGGCGTAAAATTAGCAACCGGCAACGGATTTATAATCACAGCGGCACTTCCGCTTGATGTTCCTGTACAATTTGCATCTGTAATAGTAGTAATAGTATAAGTACCTGCTGTAGGGTTCACAAGTACATAAGGCGATGTAGCGGTTATGACTGTTGTTGGTGTTGTTCCATCGGTATAAGTAATGCTCCAAGGGGTAGCACCTGTAAGTGTAATAGTTACTGATGGTGTAGGGTTTCCAAAACAAACAGCACCTCCGCCTGTAACAGTAGCAGTAGGCAGTGGATTAACATTTACAACTGTAGTAGCAGTACCCACACAGCCAAGCACAGTAACTGTAACGCTATATGTTCCCGCCATTCCGGCAGTAGTAGTAGCACTCACAGTTGGGTTTTGCACTGCGGATGAATATCCAAGCGGACCAGTCCACGAATATGTACCACCAGCATAAGTAGTAGAGGTAAGGTTTAGCGGCGAGCCAATACAAACAGGAGTATTACTTCCTGCAACAGGCACAGGGTCAGGATTAACAGTTACCACATAATTTACAGAAGGTCCAACGCAAGATGCAGCGGCAGGTCCAGTAGGAGTTATAACATACGTTACCGTTCCTGATGCGCCAGTATTAGTAAGCACATCGCTTATGTTACCAGTTCCTGCGGCAGTAAATCCTAAAATAGAAACGTTTGAAGCAGTGGCAGTCCAGGCAAATGTTGTTCCCAGTAAATTAGATGTAGGTGCAAACGTAGCTGCCGAACCAGTACATAATGTTTGAGTTAAAACAGCGTTAGTAACTGTTGGCACAGGGTCAACGGTTACTACAAAGTTTACATTCGTAACCGGGCAAACTAAACCAGGACCAATTGGAGTTACCACATAAGTAACAGTTTCCTGGGCAATTCCGGTATTGGTAAGTACGTCTGAAATATTTCCACCGCCAACAGCAGTATTACCTGTTACGTTAGCCGATGAGCCAGAAGAAGTCCAAGTAAATGTTGCACCTGCTACGTTAGAAGTAAGGATGAAGGAAGCAGTGCCTCCAGAACAAAATTCTTGGGTTGTTATAGCATTCGTTACTAAAGGAGTAGGGTCAATGGTAACGACAAAGTTAACAGGAGTACCAACACAAGCAGAAGTACCTGTTCCTGTTGGAGTTATTACATAAGTTACTGATCCTTGAGCAGCACCGGTATTTGAAATGGCTTCATTAATTGGTCCTGTTCCGATAGCTGAAAATCCTGTTATTGTTCCTGCGGATGCCGTGGCAGTCCAGTTGAAAACAACATTATTTACGGAAGAAGTAGGAGTGAAAGTTGCAATATCACCTGAACACATTGCTTGTGTAAGCACAGCATTATTTACATCCGGTATAGGGTCAACAGTTACAACATAGTTAACAGGTGTACCTGCACAAGCAGAAACTCCCGTACCTGTAGGAGTAACCACATAAGTTACTGTCTCAGTATTTGCGCTTGTGCTTGTAATCACGTCATTAATATTACCAATACCTGCTGCTGTAAATCCAGTAACTGTTCCTGCTGTTGCAGTCGCAGTATAAGCATAAGTAGCTGCTGCTCCAGATGTTGGAGTAAATATTGCATTGCCTCCCGAGCAGAATGCCTGCGTTAATGGGTTGTTGGTTATTACCGGTATCGGATCAATAGTTACTACATAGTTTACTGGTGGCCCGGGACATAATGAAGCTCCTGGTCCGGTCGGGGTGATTACATAAGTTACCGTTTCGGTAGTGTTACCTGCATTGGTAATTACATCATTGATATTTCCAGCTCCTGCTGCAGTAAATCCGGTTACGTTTGCAGATGAAGCAGTAGCAGTATAAGCAAATGTAGCTAATGCAACATTTGAGGTAAGGTTAAGTGTTGCGGTTCCTCCAGAACAAAAAGATTGTGTTAACGGATTATTAGTAACAGTTGGTGTTGGGTCAACAGTAACAACAAAGTTAACTGCTACTCCTGGGCACAATGAAGCTGCCGGTCCTGTTGGTGTTACAGTATAAGTTACCGTTTCAGATACATTTCCTGAATTTGTAAGTATATCATTAATATTGCCATTGCCAGCAGCCGTAAATCCAGTAATGTTTCCTGATGAACCCACAGCTGTATATGCAAATGTAGTATTAAGCACGTTTGAAGTTGGGGTGATTAAAGCAGCCGAACCCGAACATATTGTTTGATTTAGCGTAGCATTATTAATTACAGGAGTTGGGTCAACTGTAACTACAAAGTTTACAGGTAATCCAACACAGAAATTTGGTCCAGCTCCTGTCGGAGTTATCACATAAGTTACCGTTTCGGAAGCTGTTCCTGTATTTGTAATAATATCATTTATATTTCCTCCACCTACTAAAGTAAATCCTGTAACATTTCCAGATGAACCAGATGCAGTGTAAGCAAATGTAGTTAATGCCGGATTTGCAGTAGGGTTAAATACTGCATTACCACCTGAACAAATGTTTTGTGTCAATCCGACATTTGTTATTACAGGAATAGGGTCAATAGTTACCACAAAATTTACTGAAGGTCCTCCGCAAGCAGAAATGCCTGGTCCTATAGGAGTTATAACATAAGTAACAGTTTCTGAAGTAGTGCCTGAATTGTTAATTACATCAGTAATAGCTCCCGTTCCGTTTGCGCTAAATCCGGTTATTGTTCCGGGCAATGAAGTAGTTGCCGTCCAAGTAAATGTTGCGTTGGTTACATTGGAAGTTGGGGTAAAAGCAACTGTGCCTCCTGAACAAAATTCCTGTGTAAGTATAGCATTTGTAACTGTTGGAATTGGGTCAATGGTTACTACAAAGTTTACTGGTAATCCTGGGCATCCAAGTCCTGGGCTGGAAGCAGTGATTACATAAGTTACTATCCCTGACATTACATCAGTATTTGTAATTACATCATTAATTACGTTGGTAGCTCCTGCTGCAGTAAATCCGGTAATGGTTGCAGGAAGCGTTGTGGTGGCAGTCCACACAAATGTAGCACCCGCAACGTTAGAAGTTAAGTTTAATAACGCATTTCCACCTGAACAAAAATTCTGCGTTAATGGGTTATTGGTTACTGTTGGTGCTGGGTCAACGGTTACAACAAAGTTAACTGCTGGTCCTGGACAAAATGAAGCACCAGGTCCAGTAGGTGTAATTACATAAGTAACCGTTCCTGCAGTTGCTCCCGTATTACTAATCGCATCATTAATATTTCCATTGCCTGCTGCAGTAAATCCTGTTATTGTTCCTGCGGAAGCAGTGGCTGTCCAGCTAAAAGTGGTATTTAGTACATTGGAAGTCGGATTAAGCGTTGCCACAGCACCCGAACAAATTGATTGAGTTAATACAGCATTTGTAACTGTTGGTGTTGGTTCTACTGAAACAACAAAATTTGAAGGTGTGCCAGGACAAAAAGTTGGTGGTGGACCAGTTGGCGTTATTACATAGGTTACTGTTTCAGTAACATTGCCGGAATTAGTAAGTACATCACTAATATTTCCTGCTCCACCTGCTGTATATCCGGTTACGTTACCGGATGAACCTGTTCCTGTCCACGCGAAAGTAGCACCAGCCACTGATGATGTTGGAGTAATGCTAGCTGTTGCTCCTGAACAAATATCGGATGTTAATGGATTATTGCTTATTGTTGGTGCTGGATCAACGGTAATAGTTACCTGACTTGTTGATGGCGCACAAGGTGCATTGGTAATTACCCATTCAAATACATTCGCTCCTGGGCTTAATCCAGTAACTGTAGAATTTGCTAAAGAGATATTTGTAATTACCCCACCTCCTGAAATAGTTGTCCACGTTCCAACTCCTACTGTAGGTACATTTGCTGCCAAAGTTGCATTATTTACAGTACTGCAAACATTCTGGTTTGGTCCTGCATTAGCAATGGATGGAGGCGGATAAACGTTAACAATAAAATTTACAACTGGTCCAGGGCAACTTGAAGGTGGTGCTCCGATTGGTGTTATTTGATAAAGTACAGAACCAGGTGTAGTGCCAGTATTATTTATTACCTGATTTATATTTCCTGTGCCACCCGATGAACCTGTTATAAATGCTGAAGAGGGAGTTGCTGTATAATTAAAAGTACTACCCGCAATATTTGCTGTTGGATTATAAGTGGCTGTTGAACCCGAACAGATAAATATTTGCGCAGGTGGATTGGTAATAGTAGGTACTGGATTAACTGTAACCACAAAGTTTACAGGTGGACCTGTACATAAAGTAGGACCAGGTCCTATGGGAGTTATTACATAAGTAACGGTTCCAGGAACAGTTCCAGCATTTGTAAGTACGTTATTAATAGGTATTGCCCCTGCACCTGGAAAGCCAGTAACACTTCCTACGGGGTTAGCACTTGCTGTCCAACTGTAAGTTGAACCAGCAGGTAATATGGTAGGTGTATATGTTGCAATTCCTCCCGTGCAAATTGTTAGTGCCGCTGGCGCATTGTTAATTGCAGGTAAAGCATTCACCGTTACGTTAACTGTACCAATGCAAGTAGATGCACCTGCTGTAACAGTTACTGTATAAACTCCTGCTGCTGCAACTGTAGCTCCTGCAATAGTTTGATTTTGTCCATTTGCGTTAAAACCATTTGGACCTGTCCAATGATAAAGAGTGGCACCGACTACTGCCGCACAGGTTAAGTTCAATGATGTTCCGGCACATATAGGACCATTGCTTCCTGCTGTGGCGGTACAAGCTCCCGAACAAGTAATAGAACCAGCTGGGGTTACGGGCCAATTTACGGTGGTGCCCGTTGTTTGTGAATAATTAGTGGTAAGTAAAACATACCATTGTCCTGCAACTGCATTAAATGTCCAAGAATTTAAACCTGCTGTAGAATAATTACAAGCAAGAATATTTGCTGCTGATAAAGCAGCACATCCAGCAGCTTGATTTGCGAATGGTCCCCACATTACATAATCAATATCGGGGCTACCACCAGCTGAACCAGTTGAATTTGCGCCCATTGTTATAGGACCAGTTACTGTTGCCTGAAAAACATTCCAAATTGGATTTGGTGCTGAACCTAAACAACCATAAATACCTCCACTACCAAGTGAAGCTACACCACTGCACATTGTGTTAGTTGGGTTGGTAGCAATACAATTGGGAGTTAAACAAGAGTTTCCAGGGTTACATGGTGGTGGTGGTGGTGGTGGTGGTGCAGCAGCTTGCACACAAATGGTAAAACCTCCTGTTTGGCTTCCAAATCCAGCAACGTCAATCCACACCGTGCTACCAACTGTTAACGGTGGCGAAGCGATGTAGGACATTAACCCAAAAAAATCATCGTTACAGGCAACTTGAGTCATTGCGCCGCAAGTACCTGTATAAAGTGCTATTTGGCTGTCGTTAATACCTCCGTTTCCTATGGTAATATTTATTGCACCGCTTGCAGGCACAACTACTTGGTACCAAACATCAGGACAAGAACTCCCAGCAAAGGTACCGCAACCAGGGTCAGGTATAGCTCCGCCTGTGGAGTTGTTTGCTCCCACATTACTTCCAGGAGTTGGCACACAACCCGCATTAGCTACTAATAACTGGGCATTACACGGATTATCATTTGCTGGTTGCGCTATCGCCAATGTGGTAATGGCAATAAATGCAAAAACAAATAATAGTTTTATTTGTCCTGTTGCTTTTTGTATGTAGAGTTTTTTCATCATCTTGTTTTTAAAAATCATTAATTATTTCTTCGTTGTATAAATTACTTCTTCATTTTTCAATATAAAAACGCCAAACGGCACTACTTCGCCTTTTATCTTTATAATAAAATTATTTGTTTCGTCGGTTTTTTTGCATTTTACCACTAACGAATGTTTGCTTGGCGAATAATTGCAACCAATCACTTCGGGCAGTTTTTTAATGTTTGCAACTAATTGTGCTGAATCTTTCGCAGAAACAACTTTATCATTCGTACCTATTACGAATTTGCTGTAAATATTATCAAAAGTAGCTTTGCCTGCATTTTTATTTGCATCCATTTGAGTTCGCATCGTAGTTTCGTTCAAAACTTGTTCATTGTTTTGTGCAAACAATGATAAATTAGCGGTAACACAAAACATTAAAATAAGTGTAGCGATAATTTTTGTTGTAAATGTGGGTGTAGTTTGTTTGTTCATTTTTTGTTGTATTAAGTTTTTATAATTTTTTCTTTTATCAGGCAACCAATTTTTTTGTTTGCGTCAGTATTTTTAAAGACTCCAAAATTAGCAAAAAGGTTGCATCGATTAATAATTAATTTAAGTTGCTTTTTTCAGACTGCTAATCTATAAAAAAAACCTTTATTGTGCCACTAATTTCCCTATGGAAATAACTTTTTCTTTTTCAATTATTTTGTAAAAATAAATACCACTTGTTAATTTTTCTTTCCCGATTACTATTTTATTGTCCGTTCCAAAGTTTTTACTCATTATTTCCTGCCCAACTATGTTATAAACTTTTAATATCAGATTTTCCATTTTCTCTGAAGAAGAAATTTCAATTGTTGTTTGCGAAGCGAATGGATTTGGATAAACAATAGTTTTTATTCCAACTTCCTCCTTATTATTAATTCCTACAGTGGTTCCGCAATGCCCCGAATTTGCTGTTGGGTTTCGCATATAGCGTATTTTGTGTAACGCATCAACATAAATAATATGCACCGCACAGCCCGTATAAGCCACAAAAGTGGAGTTTCCGGTAAAGCTATATGGAACGTCCCACGTGGTGCCGCCATCAGCAGAGTGCATATATTTTGCACCATTGCTGCCACCGCAAACCACGTGTAAATCGTTGCCATTACGAACCATATCGGGGTAGAAAAAAGTATTTAAGGTATCCGTTGTAATGTTCATAGGTGCTGCCCAAGTAGCACCTGTATCAGCCGATTGATTTAATAGTATTTGATAATGGTTGCCCGATGTGCTGCCTGCCGAAACCACATCCACGTGAGCCCCATCAACACTAACCATTGTGCTGTAATCGTATTGTGGAGTTACCATCAAATCTGGTCCCCAGGTTACTCCGTAATCGGCAGATTCTTTATAAAAAATTTGAAACTGCCCGCTTCTTTTATCGTTCCACGACATATGTACGTGGCTGCCTTGTGCTGTTATTGCTTCATCTTCGGAGCGATTTACTGCAAAACTAAGTTGCTGATGCGGGCTCCACGTTAAACCATTATCGGTGGAACGAAGAAAAAATATTTCGGTATTGTAAGGCATTTGAGAAGTTACATAATCATTGGCAACGTAAACGATATTGCCCGAAACAGCCACTGCGGGCCAATCGGCAATGGCGGTATCCAACAATATATTTGCCGCCCAAGTGTTTCCGCCATCGATGGAATGTTTATACCACGACGACCGTTTGCCGCTCACAGGGTCGATATATCGCCAAACTACGTGTACGTTATTTCCGTTTACGGCTATCGCGGGATTCCAATCATTACTGCTTGTATCAGTTATGTTTATTGGCGCACTCCAGGTTAAGCCGGTATCAACCGACCGAGAATAATAAAGTGCCGAATGTGTTGAAGTATGCTTATCGCACCAAATAACGTGAATGGTATCGCCACTTACGCCGAGGCACGAACCCATACTTTCGTTTAATCCGGCAGAATGTGCAGCTGGCGAAAGGTTTATTGGCGCGCTCCATTGTGCAGTTGCCAAAAATGGCAAACAGATAATTGCCACTAAAATGGTAAGCACT
>CAILDT010000483.1 GCA_903833025.1 uncultured Bacteroidota bacterium
ATAAACCAATATAATAATCCAATCCATAATGCAGTCAAATCTTCACTCATTCTTTAAAATTGTTACACATCATAACGAAACAAATAAAAAGTGTTTTATTTATGAACCAGCTAACTATAAAGCATTCTTTACAGAAAAACCTGACGACAATAGAGACACATTTGTTTCAATAAAGACAGGTGTTAAACTGTATTACAGAAGAAACGAAAAAAAAGAAGAAACAATTGTTTTCCCTATTATTCAAACTACTGCAGACATGCCTTTGTTAAAATCTAATATACAAAAAGCTGTCAGAAGAGGTAACAGTTCAGCAGCAATAACAACCGCATTAGCAATGCTGCAAAAAGATCCAATTCAACTTTTACGTCGTTTACCAATCATCTACATTGAAGACGTATGTCTGATAGATTCATTTTCAATAATAATGTGGCTGCTAATGGCAGACACGCAATACAAACTGAAACCAAAGGATATAGATATTATCCTACAAATAGTGCACTCTTTAACAATATGTTCCAAATATTTTGACAACAGAGAAGGCAAAAATTCAACAGAATATTGTCACGAGTTTTTGCAACATTCAAACCAGCTTCTTGCCCTATATTACCGAACAATGTACGGCGGTCTCAAAGGTGACATGCAAATGCTTAAAAACGCAATAGAGTTTTACAACAATGAGCCGCATAAAATAGTAAAATGTGAATTTGCAGAGTCATATCTGTCGCTATTTGATATAGAAGAAACAGTAGAAATCATCGCAGAAGCAATTGACTTCCATCCGTTTCCACATATTCTGCATGAAATATGTAGGGACACATATATAAAAAAACAGATTATCAAAGACATAATATGGTATGCAGAATCAGCATACAATATTAGAAAACAATATACATTACAAGCTTCTTTAGAGTATAAGGAGAGAAAGGAGTATCCGATAATTGCAAAGTATTTAAAATTGATGCGGCAACCTTATACAAATTAAAAAATATATTTAAGCCCAAATTTTTAGTGTCCTTAAAAAACACAAACATTTTAAAAAAATTGAAATACTTATATTTCTAGAAATGAATAGTATTTTCCCAGCTAAAACAGTTTTAAACCCAAACCACTTTAAAAACCCTTTCAAACCTTAATAAACTTAATAAACCAAATACTTAATAAAATGCCCTGCTCCTTTTGCCACAAAACCGGACACAATCTGACCAAATGTGATGCGGATGTTAACGAGTTTATGCAACCATTTGTTGATTTTATCGGAGCATTTCCTGTTGCTCTGCGTCAACAGTACATATTTCTTACCAGATATTCAAAGCCAGTGCTAACACTTATCAATCGCGACCTCGGGTCGCAAGTGTCTGGCACCAAGAACTACTTAATAGGTAACATAATTAAATGTTGTTTTCTACAATTATATAGGACAGGAGCTTTACAACAATTCGGCGAAGAAATCGTAGACGCGCATGATAATGCGCAAATGTGGGTGACATTAACCACACCATTGACCACATTGCGTCAAGAAATGCTGAACTTATTGGATTCAAGCCACAGAAGAGAATTCGGAATGAGCATTTATAATTTAATTATGTTACGTTCTCGCGACACAAATGGTTCCACTGCGCCCTTGGCGGACCCAAAGGCGCATTTGCGAGACCTAGCAATCAACGTCACCGTAGACACGGCACTAGTAGTGCAAGACTGCTTCATATGCTGCGACGACAAGCCGCTAGCTGCGCTCGGATGCGGACATAGTTACTGCACTGACTGCCTGATTAA
>CAILDT010000484.1 GCA_903833025.1 uncultured Bacteroidota bacterium
AAAATCAGCGACATTCATTATGAAGTCGATATGTCATTAATCGGCTGTCATTCGAAACTCTTGTGGAACGAAGTCTATAATCAAATTGTGGATATCATCTTGGCGAAAAATGAGAAATCCGGAGTCATCGTCTGCAAATATTTCCATAATATCCATAGCGAATTATTAGATATTTTTTATAGCTATATGCAATCTCTCAATACGGCGAATATAGATCTGAAATTTATACTGATTACTGAGGAACTAAGTTTTATTCCGGATAATATCATCAACTGTTGCCAACTTGTCAAAGTCCCGCGACCTTCTCGGAACACTTATAATCGCTGCTTGAAAACCAAGCTGAAAAAGAATATTAATTTGGATGAAATAACCAATATAAAAAACATTTATCTCTCGGTGACCCAATTGATGCGGCCAAATGAAATCATTTGTAATAAACTCGTGGAAGTTATTTTAAATATTAACGATCTGAATTTGTATAATATGCGCGAACATTTGTATGATATATTTATTTATAATTTAGACCCATATGAGTGTATCTGGTTTATCATAAATAAATTAATTACATTGAAGCGACTAGAGGGGAAACATATGACGGATATTCTGATTAAATCATACACTTTTTTACAGTATTATAATAATAATTATCGGCCGATTTATCATTTCGAGAATTTCATTTTGTATTTGATGCAGAAGGTGCATGAGCTTTAAGAAGAAATTAAAGAGAGAAGTACATTTTTATCATGCTGATCTAAAGTTTTCCAATTTTTTATTTGTTGAAGAAATAGATCATTATTTTTATGAATAATATGAATACAATCATGATATTCTTTATTGAGGGTTAGTTTAATTAATTTCAGCATTTGCTCGACAAAAGGGTTGACATTAATAACAATTAGATTCTGTAATTTACCAAAACTATTAATTAATTTCGATAAACGAATACCTGTATTTATACCGAGCGTATGTTTTATACCAAAGCCTTCAAAATCCATTACCCAAGTCCATTTCTCCGGATTTACATGTTTCAAATAATTCGTACAATGATTTACAATGCCTTCGGTATCATCATAGCGGCTAGCATTTGAAATTTTCGTATAAAAAATATGTCCGCCTTCTAAAGTATTACAGATCAGATTAAATGAATGCGCTGTAAAATCTTCTATGCAAATTGGACATATTTTACTCATTAATCCAATATCTTTAATTTGTATGAGACTCATATATGATATACTATTTTTCATAATATATCATAAATAACGTAAAAAAAATATGCGTGTGTTTTTTTATATAGTATTTTATAATTTTTTTGTATAATTACTGCGTTTATTATTACTGCGTATATAATTACTCCTTCTTGCGAACAATTTTCTTCATGGCTGGCTTTGCGGCTGCAACTACGGGTGCGACTACTACTTCTGCTACTGCTTCTTCTATAACTGCTTCTTCAACGACTGCTTCTTCAACGACAGGTGCTACTACTACGACAGGTGCTACTACGACAGCTTGTTTAACGACTTTCTTAACAACTGGCACTGCTGCTGCTACAACTTTCACAGGCTCTGGCTCTTCCTGCTCAGCTTCACAATCGCTATCATCCTCAATTGTCACACCGACTTCATTATCTTCATTTCCTGATCCAGATGATGATGCTGCAAGAACTGATTTGGCTGCGGGTGTTACTGCGATAAGACAACGGCCTTTCATCGAGGGCTTGGGTTGAACAACGACTTGAAACAAGCGCCAAGTGCAGCCAAATGCCTTGTTAGCAAACCATAAACCACCGCATTGAATGATCGCGACAATATTCACACCCTTAGGAATCAAATCCATTGGCGTATCGGTCGATTTATCATTGGGGTACATCATGTCGCCATTGGGATCATATATTTCGCAATTGAACTTACCGTCATATTGAGGCAACTTAATCTTAAGTGTTGGCGACTTAGTCATATCAGGCTCACCTGTTTCCTTATCCTTCGAATATTTTAACATTGGCGTCCAAGCGGCGTCTACGAGCTCGGGTGTCATCTTCTTATTAAACCAAGCCATACAATTCTTTACGGCTTCGGTTTTAATGAGCGTTTCGAGTGCTTGAAATTTCGCAAGAAGAATATCGGTTTCCGGCGAACTATAATCTTTGCGAGGGAATTGAAGCGCCAGATCATATGTTTCTTTACCGCTTTGCGGATCGCGAAAGACATTCGCACCCCAAGTCAACATCGGCACTTGCATATTGACATATAAACTTTTCTTGGTTGGCTTGTATAAGAGATTAGCACTTTTACCGCCTGATTTATTTAATTTAGGCGCAGTGATATCCAAATCACTGATATTGAAGGTAAGACCGTTAGCAATGTAGGTTTCAGCGGATTGATTGTTTGATGAACTCATTCTGTTTGTTTGATTGATACTATAATACAATGGGAAATGTTTAAATCAATTTTTTGGCAAATTCATTTATTTTAAGGAAATTCAAAAACTTTTAATATATATATAGATCATAATGGGTAATACAGCGGGCAGAGAAACTCATAAGCATAATAATAAAGGGCATATGCATGCAAGACATCATGCGTTTAAAACTAGACGGCATAGGCATAGCAAGCATAGGCATAGCAAGCATAGGCATAGCAAGCATAGGCATAGCAAGCATAGGCATAGCAAGCATAGGCATAGCAAGTATCA
>CAILDT010000485.1 GCA_903833025.1 uncultured Bacteroidota bacterium
ATCAAATAAATGTAGGTCAAGATACAGTGGCCTTTATTTATAAACCAATTGCATGCCATAGTTATAATGTGGTTTCAAATGGCGGGCAACAAGTCAAAATTGCAACAATTGATACTATGTTGAGTTTTTATTTGGCCTTTTTGTATTCGGGGAGAGAATATTACGACAAAGACCGTATTTTATGTATGGCGCAGTATTTGTTCCAGGTTCAACAACAAAATAGGCTCAAACAAAAAGGATTATTGCGGCGTTTTAGTATTAATTGTTACGGGCATCAAGAAACATTGGAAGAAATGCGTGCCGAAAAGGCGGAAAAATTTTTGGAATTGAAAAATACTAGAAATTCAAAGGAATATGAAGAATGGTTTTTGCGATATCGCCCTTCTGATAAAAACCCAAATCCAGAAGATAAAAAAAATAATACACAAACAAAAACAAAAAAACAAAATACAAATACAAAAAGTGCAAATAAAAGAACTAAAAAAAAGGCACTACGCGGGAAAACAAGAAAACGAGGTAGAGGAGGATTATTCTTTTAACAGTCAAGTATTTTCATAATAAAATATTTTACTATTATATTATGAAACCGTTTAATTATTGGTATTTATTGTGGTTTATTATTTTTTTAATACCTTTATATCAAGTATATAAATATGGATTTATCGGTTATATTAAGAATAAACGTCAAAAACAAGCACAAAATTTTAAAAATGCTGCAGTTATAATGAATAATTTTTAATACAAGTTTATATCACTTGGTTTATCCCAAGGTTTATCCCAAGGTTTATCCCAAGTTTTATCCCAAGGTTTATCCCAAGTTTTAACCCAAGTTTTTCACCATCTTTGATAATATATAATAAACGATGCCAAATGTAATACTCATGAAAAGGAGTCCATACAAATTCGGATTTCCGTCTTTGGTAAAAAGTGCTGGCCCATATTTATACATGTATCGCTTCACAATTGGTAATTGGAAAAGGAAATACAAGACAATAACGAGTAATGGTATCTGTATTTCATCATATGTTTCGTCTAATTTATTTGATATTGCCTTGTTTTTATCATAATTATGAATAATAATATCATTATCTTCTTGGCTTTGAATATAATCTTCTTTTTTCATAGGCTGTGGTATATAATTCGGCTGCACTTGTACATCTTGACTGATGGAAGATTGATTCAATGGTATATCGCGTGATTGTAACTGCGTTAAACCTGCACCACTTGCTTGCTGTAATCCGCTGATAATTTGATTGATTGTCGTTTGGTCTAAAGCAACATTAGAAGCAGCTGCACTTGTTTGCATTTCTGGAGCAGGCGTTTTTTCATTTGCACTAAATGATATATTTCCACCAATTGTTCCGCCACCGGTTGGATCAGTCGGTAAATCTAAAATACTTGTTGTGTCGGCCATATAATTATTATAAGAAGGTTGAATTATAATAATTACGAATTATTTATACATTGGTCAAATTATTTTGCACCAATAGTTTCTAATTTTGAGTCACATTTTTTTGTAGAACTAGAATAAGTATAGCATTTATCATTAAATTTATACGTTTTTCCTTCTATTTCATCTGTTGGTGGCGCGTGTTTAATAATGCAATTCTTATCTTTACACACCGCTCTAAAGAGAGTAGCTAAACCAAAA
>CAILDT010000486.1 GCA_903833025.1 uncultured Bacteroidota bacterium
AGAGAATAAATTATTTTTAACTAAACTAACAAGAGTAATCACTCGAACAGATAAGCCAGAAAAAAGATTATTAATGCGCTTTGAATTTACACCAAAAACATTTTCAGAAGATTCAATTATAATTGAAGAAGACGAACGTCACTCCTACACCAATGAATACAAGGAATTAACGAAAGAATATTATTTGAATTTTTAAATACGTTTACGAACGAGGATGGAATTGTATTATCGCTTGCCGCAAATAATCTCTGTCAAGATGAGTATAAATTTCTGTAGTAGTTATTGATTCGTGTCCCAGCATTTCCTGCACTGCACGCAGGTCGGCACCACCTTCTATTAAATGAGTTGCGAATGAATGACGAAAAGTGTGAGGACTTATGTGTTTCTTTAATCCTATTTTAATAGCTAATCTTTTTATTATTGTAAACACCATAACTCTGGTAAGCTTTGCTCCTCGCCTATTCAAGAATAAAAAATCTTCATTGTCCTTTTTTATTTTGATGTGGCAACGTACTTCATCTTTATAAATATTAATTTGCTTAATTGCTATGCTGCCTATTGGAACTAAACGTTCTTTATCGCCTTTGCCAGTTACTTTTACGAAACCATCATTAAAATAAAGATGAGAAATTTTAAGATTTACTAATTCACTTACTCGCAAACCGCAACTGTAAATGGTTTCGAGCATTGCTTTATTTCTCTGCCCTTCGGGAGTACTTAAATCAATGGCATCAATTATTTTATTTATTTCTTCTAAACTCAATGTATCAGGGAGTTTCCTGCCTTGCTTTGGTGATTCTAACAATGCTGTTGGGTCAGAATTTAAAACATTTTCTAAAAGCAAATATTTATAAAACCCCTTTATTCCACTTATAATACGCGCTTGCGAATGTGGGCTCATCCCTAATTCGTTTATCCATTTTAATAATTCTTGCAAATGAACTAATTGAATTTCTTTAGGTGAAAGGTTATAACTTTTATAATCAAGAAACTGAATTAGCTTTTCAACATCACGCAAGTATGCTTCAATAGTGTTTTCAGACAATGATTTTTCTAATGCTAAAAAAGATTTAAAACCTTGTGTGTAAACTTTCCAATTCATTACTTATTTATAAAGTGTAGTAAAAACACAAAGGTATCGAACAGAAATTTCAATTATCTTTACGCATCAGAATAAAGCTAACAATCAACTGCTGATAACTATATATGAAACTGATTATTATTAATGGTCCTAACCTGAATTTACTTGGCACTCGCGAAACAGATGTTTACGGAAACGAAACCTTTGTAGCGTATTTTGAAAAGTTACAAATCAAATTTGCTTCTATTGAATTACATTATTACCAAAGTAACGTAGAAGGTGAATTGATAAATAAATTGCACGAAGTTGGTTTTAGTTTTGATGGTGTAATTTTAAATGCAGGAGGTTATACACATACTTCCGTTGCGTTACGCGATGCGATAGCTTCCATAAAAACTCCAGTAATAGAAGTTCATATTTCAAATATTTATGCGAGAGAAGAGTTTCGGCATACTTCATTAATTGCTCCAAAATGCAAAGGTTCTATTTCTGGTTTTGGCATAGACTCGTATCGATTAGCGATAGAGAGTTTTATTTAATATTAAAACCTTGCTTCCGTTTTTGGTTTGGTAAACATACTTGGCGCAACAAATCGAAGAGAAATTTCAAAACCACCTCTAGCATAAGAAATAGTACTTAGCTGAGAAAGATTGATATCATAGCTGAAACCTACTTCATAATTAGCGTATTCAAATTTCGCAACTGCAATAATAGCATCACGCACACGATAATAACCACCGATAGAAAAGGCAGCAGGTTTTTTATTTCCAGTATATTTTGATGACTCTTGAAGTATATATTGAAACATCATCCCAGGAGTTATCTCTTTGGTAGGTCCTTGCAGAAAGACAATGTAAGATGGCTTCAGCACAAGGTTAGTATTTTTTACACCTAAAGCCGCATTACCATTAAATACAAACTTAGTATATAACCGTTGCGAAGCATCGCCATAAAAAGAATAAATAGGCTGATGTGGATGGAACACCGAAACACCAAGGTTTATCTTACGTGCGTTGTTAGAAGAAATATACATTTCATCAGTACCGTAACTATAATTAACTCCTGCACCTAAATCAACATAGCCAAAACTACCCACCGCTACTGGTTCTCCTGATGCTAAACTACTTTGGTATTGCATTCCGTTGTATTGATTACCCCAAGTTAATGCACTTGTATTAATAGTGTGAGATGCATAACCACAAACCAAACCACCTGAAATTAAGCTTTTACGAGATACCGGTATTATTCCAGACAATGAAATATTAAACTGGTTGGAAGTAACATTGGCATCGCCTGCCTTGTCGTTAAAAAAATCAAATCCCAATCCTATATGGTTCTTTTTTCTTTTTAATAAGCGTGCATCGAAAGACATAGCAAACGTTTTGAAAGGAGAAGCAATACTTTGCCATTGGTTTTTGTAATTAGCAATAGCTTGTATTTCGTGATGAACACCAACATTAGCAGGATTTAGCTGCACAGGTGTTTCATCAAATTGCGAAAAGTGTATATCCTGTGCATTGGCTGAACAATATATTGTTAACAGAAATAAAAGACATAGATAATATCCTTTATTAATGAATGAGATGGTTATTTTATTTTTCATTTTATAAAATTTCTTATTTAACTAACGTAATATTTCCGTGTTTACTCACTGCTTCGCCCTTTACAGCAGCGTTCAGATAATAGGCAAATACACCTGCATCCATTTTTTTACCATTATAAATTCCATCCCAACCTTTTGTTTGGTCAGTAGATTCAAATACTTTTTCTCCCCACCGGTCGAATATGGCAAACTCTAAATCAGTAATACAATCGCCCATTACATATAAAATATCATTTTGATTATCCCCGTTAGGAGAGAAAGCAGTAGGGACATATAATTCGCCACAAAGAATATCAACAAAAACAGTAACCGTATCAGTAGTTGAGCATCCGTTATTGGTAACAGTGAGTGTATAAATAGTAGTAACAGTAGGCGTTGCTACAGGACTAGCACAAGAAGTACAGCTCAAACTACTTGCAGGAGACCAACTGAATGTAGAACCAGATGTTCCTGTTCCGTTTAAAACAGTACTGTTTCCAGAAGTAATAGTAACATCAACCCCTGCATTAGCAGTTGGTCCGCCAGTGGAAGCAACTGTAGTACTAGCTGTTTGAGTGCAACCTAATGAATCAGTAACGGTAACGGTATAAGTACCAGGCGCAAGATTATTTATTGTAGAAGTGGTGCCGCCTGTTGGATTCCACGAATATGTATAACTACCCGTACCGCCTGTTACAACTGCAGATGCAGTACCTGAATTAACAGCACAGTTGGAAGCGGTGGAAGAAGGTGTAACAACTATTGCATTTGCTTGAGTAATGGTAACCGTTGCTGTATTTGTACATCCGACACCATCAGTAACAGTAACAGTATAAGTTCCGGCAGATAAGTTAGTAGCAATAGCACTTGCTCCTCCCCCACCCGACCAGAAATAAGTAAGCACTCCTGTTCCTGTGGCTGCAGCAGTTGCGCTACCTGTACTTGTACCGTTACAGTTTACATTTGTTTGTGATGTTATATTAACTGTTGGTCCCGTTGAGTTAGAAATAACTACGTTTAAAGTAGCAATACATCCATTAGCATCAGTAGCAGTAACTGTATATGTATTAGCCGCCAAACCACTTGCAGAAGCATTGGTTCCGCCACTTGGAGCCCAGTTGTAAGTATATCCCGTTCCAATAGTTCCACCTGTGGCAGAAACTAAACCACTTCCGTTACTTGCACCACAAGATGCATTGGTAGAGTTAACAAGTAAAAGAGATAAAGCACTTGCAGGTTGGGTTATTGTAAAAATGGCACTCGACAAACAACCATTATTATCAGTAACAGTAACGGTGTATGTGCCTGCGGAAAGGTTATTTAATGTATTTGGAATGGTAATGTTATTAACAGTTTGAAGTGTTCCCGCAGAACCCGTCCAAACATAATCATAAGGAGAAGCACCGCCTGTTGCATTGGCTGTGGCATTACCTGTGTTACCACCAAAACATAATATGTTTGTTTGGTTGGTTATGTTAACCGTTGCCCCTCCAGTATTGCTTATGGTGGCATTGGTAGTGGCAGTGCAACCATTCGCATCAGTGATAGTAACGGTGTAAGTACCAGCAGCTAAATTGTTTAACACATCAGAAACATTACTGTTATTAGTAGTTTGGAGCGTTCCCGAACTACCTGTCCAAACATAATCCCAAGGAGAAGAACCGCCAGAAGCTTGCGCGGTAGCAGTGCCAGTACTACTGCCACACGGTGCATTGGTAAAAGAAGTAATTACAACAACGGGAGCAGTGGCAGGTTGAGTGATAGTAAAAGTACTATTACTTGTACAACCATTGTTATCAGTAACAGTAACGGTGTATGTGCCAGCGACTAAATTATTTAATACATCGGGAACAGAACTGTTATTGGTAGTTTGTATAGTTCCTGAACTGCCAGCCCAAACATAATCGTAAGGCGAAGCTCCGAGAGATGCTGTGGCGGTGGCACTACCAGTGGATGCACCAAAACAGATAACATTTGTTTGAGTAACGTTAATTGTTGGACCGCCAGAATTGGTTAATGTTACAGTTGTAAAAGTTATACAGTTATTAGCATCCGTAATAGTAACGGTGTAAGTTCCGGCAGCTAAACTATTTAAAACATCCGAAGTATTAATGTTATTAGTAGTTTGCAAAGTACCTGAAGAACCAGTCCAAACGTAATCAAAAGGAGAAGTACCGCCAGAAGCTAACGCGGTAATACTACCGTTTGAATTTCCGCAGGAAGGATTGGTAGAAGCTGTAATAGCAACTACAACGGCAGATGCAGATTGTGTTATAGTAATGGTAGTTGTACCAGGGCAATTATTAGCATCAGTAATATTAAGGGTATAAGTTCCGGCAGGCAAACCAACGAAACTTTGAGTGCCAGCAACGCCATTAAATGTACCGATTGTAGTACCTCCATTCATCAGTATATAATTATAAGGACCAGTACCGCCAGAAGTAGATGCATTAAAACTTCCCGTAGAAGTGCCAAAACAAAGCACATTAACTTGTGCTGTAATGCTTGGAGTAAGCGGAGGGCAAACAGTGCAAGGTGCAAGAGATGCAAAGGTTGTTATTTGTAAACTATCGCCAAGGGCATCCACCACCCAGAAAGGATATGCGCCTGCTGGAGTAACACTATTGCCTGTTGCAAAGCTTGTCCAGGTAGTAACAGGTGGACCTGCAACAGTGAACGGACCGCTGCAAAACCCAAGACCAGCAACGCAGGAAGTGGTAGTAGTGGAATTATACCACGTATAAGGACCAGTACCGTTGGAAGCAGTAATGTTTCCGTTAGATTCGGCGCAGGCAGATAAAGTAACAATAGTACAAGGGCTTACGATAACCTGCATTTGCCCTGTTCCGCAGGCAAGGGAATAA
>CAILDT010000487.1 GCA_903833025.1 uncultured Bacteroidota bacterium
ACAAAGCAAGGAATAGCTTGTGGTATCATGAAAACAGGTGTGACAAAAAAACATGTAATAATATAATTTTAGACCAAAACGAAATTTTAGATGATGACAATAAACTTATTAGTTTGATTTTAGATGTGGTGAAAAGCAATAGCGAATTACAAAAACAAAACCAAGATTTTCAACAGCAAATGTTAGAGTTGTGTAAGAATGGAATCAATAACAATTCTAGTATTGTAAATCAAGTAAATTCTCATAACAAAACATTTAACCTGAATGTATTTTTGAATGAGCAATGTAAAGATGCTATGAATATTATGGAATTTGTTGACTCCATAAAATTGGATTTGAGTGATGCTGAAATGGTTGGCAAGCTGGGATACATCAAGGGTATTTCTAATATTATTATCAAGCATTTGAAGGCCCTTGATGTCCACATGCGACCGGTTCACTGTACCGACTTGAAGAGAGAAACTTTGTATGTGAAATACCAAGATGTTTGGGAAAAGCAAGGCGATGACAATAAACTTATTCGGAAGGCAATCAAACACATTTCGAGTAAAAATCACAAGGCGGCAGAAACATTCAGGCAACTACATCCTGATTGTTTGGAGTATAATTCCAAGCATGGGAACCATTTTTTAAATCTAAGGATAGAAGCCCTAGGCGGGTCCTCTGGGAACGACAGTTATGAAGGTCACTCCAAAATAATAAAAAATATAGCCAAGGAGGTCACAATTGATAAAAATGCGTAATATTATTCGACATCAATTGAATAATATTTTGTATCTAATATTCCGAGTAAGGAACATTGTTGGACCCCCTCTCAATAAGGTAGTTGTATTGCTTGGTCGTCATACAAGCACACCCAGTGCTATTGGAGTATGTATTGGGGCAGCACTCGGGCTTGAACGGGGTATTGGCAAACATTAACATTTCTCCCTCGGGTAACGGGATCGGCTGCTCGGGGCGATTTAAAATATTTTGGACACCTTGGCTCAGCGGTTGGCCGGGAGTAACTGTCAGGTTGGGCATACTCCAAGAAGTTGTGTTTACAGGAGCATAATCGCCTAAAGTATAGGTCGACGATTCACCATAATTAGTGTTAGCTCCAGTAAACGCTTCCTTCATCACTTTTGAAGTTAACCCCTCAACAATTCCGCGGACATTGCATGTCGACGAAATTGTATTCACAACCATGATTAAATAGACAATTCCAATGAGAATAATAATTTCCAGATTGAGCGTGTATCCCAAAAACGAAATATCCATATTATACATAATTCATAGATAAAAATAAATTTCTAAAGGTTCGTGTAATCATTTTTGTAATCTTGTAAAAATAGTTCAACCGCGGCATTATAATGATAAAAACGAATACCCTCACAAGTAAATGTTTTTTTGTCTGTCAATAAATGATATAGTTTGTCCTGCTTTGTTTTAATAACCTCTTTGAAGTAATTTTTATCGCACATCGTCAAATTTGGACCTCCCTCAATCGTCGCGTTGCCAAATTTATATCTA
>CAILDT010000488.1 GCA_903833025.1 uncultured Bacteroidota bacterium
CAATTGCGAATTTTGGCGTAAAATGGAAGAAGACGTTAAGGTGGGGTTTCTATTACATCCTTGCGATGACAATATTTTTCTACGGAGGAAAGGGACAACAGTTTATTTATTTTCAATTTTAGGATGAAGAAATTTTTGATTCAAATCGTTTTATTTTCTTTTTTGGTAGTGGCATCTATTGTGTTTGTGTTTTTTCTTGCTGATGGAAATTCGGACGAATATTATTTAAAATTTTCCACCCCAATTCAAGAGTCTTTAATAATAGGAACATCAAGAGCATCGCAAGGATTACAACCCGAAGTTTTTAATAATTTATTTTTGGCAGAAGGAAAACATAATGTGCTTTTTAATTATGCTTTTACTGGAGGGCATTCGCCTTATGGTGCAGTTTATTTGAAAAGCATTAAAAAGAAATTAAATTCAAAAACAAAAAACGGAATTTTTATTGTGGCAGTTGACCCTTGGAGTATTGCCAGCAAAGCTACCGACCCGAATGACACAACAAGTTTTGAAGAACTTGATAGGTTGGTTGCAACAACGGATTACGTGAGTACTGCACCAAATCTTTTATACTTAATTAATAATTACAACCAACCTTATTATAAAATTATAAAAGGGAAATATTCACAACCGCAAATGTCGTTACATTCAGACGGATGGTTGGAAGTGAACATACCAATGGATTCTGTTTCTGTGAAAACAAGAACAGAAGCTAAATTTAAGCACTACAAATTAAATATGGTGCCTAATAATAAATTTTCAGCAATAAGATTTAATTATTTAAATAAAACGATTGATTTTTTAAAATCACACGGAGCGGTTTATATTGTTAGGTTACCTGTGCCCACTGAAATGCTAGGGTTTGAGAATACGGTAATGCCGCAATTTGATAGTTTGATGAACTCGCTTTGCACTCAAAAGAGGTTGGAATATTTTAATTATAAAGATTCCACCAACTACCAATTTATTGATGGGAATCATTTATATAAATTATCAGGTAAAAAGGTTTCTGAAGATATTGGAAAGCGGATATTAAAAAAAGAAATAAACTCACCAAAGCACTAATGGCAATATTGCTGGTGTAACGATGTTCCATCCTGATTACCCATATTAGAAGCAGATTCAAAATCCGCACACGCTTTATCCATTTGCTTTTCTTGCATATACAACAACCCTCTGTTTTTATAACCTAATGCAAATTTCGGATTGTACTTTAGTGCAAGTGTGAGGTGTTGTTCACATTCCTTATATTGTTTTCTTCCATCTTCAATAGTTGCAAGCGTATTGTAAGCATCCATATTTGTAGAATCCAGTTGCAAACATTTAGTTGCATCAGCAATACTACCGGCAGTATCCTTCATCATCAATTTAGTTTGTGTTCTGTAAGCATATAATATTGCTTGTTTCGGTTCCAGTTTAATTGCTTTGTCAAAATCAGCAGTCGCATCTTCGTTATTATTCATCAGCATATACGTTAATGCACGATTAAAATAAGTTCTTCCTTCATCGGGTTTTAATTTAATTGCTTCTGTAAAATCTGCAATTGCCTCAGCTAATTTATTTTGTCGTTTATAATAAAAACCTCTGTTTCCATAAGCTCTGTAAAGGTATTCCGACGAAGGGTTTTTTGTAATAATATCTGTCATCAACGTATCATCATTTAACCATATTTGATTTCTACTGTACACAGCAACAGTAAAAAATAAACTATAACAGAAAAGAATAACAATAAAATAAGGTTTATAATTATTGAACTTAAATCGTTGTTCTTCCCTCATTTTATTTACATAAAACAAAATAATTAAATACAAACCGATGTAAGGGAAATAAGCATACCTATCCGTTACTTCAAATAAACGCGATGGTATAAGCTGAATGTTGACAGCAATTGTAATAAAAAACAAACCAACACCAAGCATAATATCTTTGTTCTTTCTTACCTTATAAATAATAAAAAGTATTGTTGCAAAAATCAACGCCGATAAATAATAACTCATTGGCAGCATTCCCCCTGTTTTAGGAGGATACACATAAATGCTACATAAGCTAACAGGTAAAAATAGTTTGGTGATATAAAACACAAATGAATGGCAAACAATAAAAAATATATCTAACTTATTATACGTGTTCACCATTCCAGATGTAATATTCGCCATTGTATCTTTATTAAATAAAGTAATAAGACCAAATACAACACTCAATAACACCAAAGGAATTTTTTCAACTATAACTTTCCTCGACAATAATTTTCTATTGAAATAATAATCTAAAAGTAACATTACAACAGGCAATGTAACTGCCTGTGCTTTGCAGAAAAGAGAAACAATAA
>CAILDT010000489.1 GCA_903833025.1 uncultured Bacteroidota bacterium
GTGAGAACAACTAAGAGTTGCTATAGTTTCTTGGGTAAACTCATCATAACAAACTCCACAACAATAATCGGCGGACTCAACGGCAGAAGTATCCAACATCTGAATAGCAGCAAATTGGGGTTTGTGAGGCACAAATACAGGTTGTGGTTGTAACAGACCCATATCACGTAATCTATTAATTCTAATGTAATCAGCCAAATTACGTGCACGACAAAGAACAGTGTGAAAGAATAATTTAACATCTCGTGCTACTGCGCGGTGTAAGTGAAACTTCTTAGTGATTAATTTGCCTATCGTTTGCGATTCAAACCAGTTATTGTTTGTATGTGCTGTAATAGACTCACTTAACAATACGAGCATTTGATGAAACTGAACAGAGTTTTGAAGTGAGTATGTTGTCATACCGTAAACCCTGACACAAATTAAGGTAAACATTGTGTCGGCAACAACTGTCAATCTTGCTTTATAAGCAGCCATTGTTTCACGAACGGGATGAAGAATCGCCGGTTGAAGAAGAATCGCCGGTTGAATTAGAGCAGGAGGAGGTCCAACTGGTGAATGGGGTCCCAGAGCAGGAGGAGGTCCAACCGGTGAATGGGGTCCAGCTTGTGCTTGATTAATAACCGTCAAGTCGATTACTAATGCCGATTGGACACGTGCTTGTAAAATTCGATCACGAATAAATTGTTCTTTGGATGCTCTATTTCCAGCGACTGAATTAACTCCATAAGAATACATTATAATTGACAACATGTCTCCGGTAAACGAACGTAAAAAACGATTTAATTCGGCATCGGTTCGTGGAGACAAACAATCACGTCTGTAATTAATAAGAAGATTTTGTGCCGCAGCACAATTACAATGGCGCATTGTGTGACCAATTTCGGAGCAATAACCGCAAGGCATTTTTGGAAGAAGGATTTAAGAGTTTTAAAAAGTTTTTGAAAGTTTGTACACAAATACTATAGATTTGTGAATAATGATTTTTATAATATAGTTTAAAATTATAGAAAACTATTTTATAAAATCCTAAGCCAAAAAAAAATTCTAAGAAATTTTGCTTGCTTAAGAGCTTAAACAGTAGGATCATTTTGTCACTCATTTCTCGTTTTGTCACTCATTTCTCGTCCTCGTATAATAAGGTTATATGGTATCTTGAAGAGACACAGTATATTATCATTACATAGTATTATCTTGAATATACAGTATACTTAAAGTACAGTGTATTATCATTATATAGTATCATAATGATAATATTCTACAGTATTAAATAGTTTCTCTCTAATTATCATTTATAGGATGATAATTGAAAGAGTATTTAGCTAATGATTTAGTTAGTTGTTAGGGTTTATAGCTAGCTTATAAAAATGATTTGTTTGTTTGGGCGTTCAAAGAACCAACTGGAATTTCTTTGCTTTGCTAAAAATAAGACGTAATTAATTAATTAATTAAAAAGCTAATCTAAACTACTCTAATCTATCTATCACTATTGAATCGGAGGTCCATTGAGATGTCATCTGGATGAAGTCTTTGTTCGGCCATATAGCAAGTGTGACACATTCCTTTTTCGTCGTCTGGGTATATCATTTTTTCGCAAGTTGGGCACTTGATAAGCTCATCAGGAAAGTCGCGAGCGAACCTATAATATTCGTAGGTGCCGTTCTTGCGAGCAAATTCGTAAGCTTCTCTGGCTAA
>CAILDT010000490.1 GCA_903833025.1 uncultured Bacteroidota bacterium
AAACTGCTTCGCGGCATTTTAGATTATATTCTTCTACAGTTATTTTTTTTCCGATATCTTCTTTAGTAATTCCTAATGTCTTCTCAACGCTTAATTCTATTGGCAATCCGTGGGTATCCCAACCTGCTTTTCGTTTTACCTGAAAACCTTTTTGTGTTTTATATCTGCAAAAAATATCTTTGATAGCACGGCTCATTACGTGATGAACACCTGGCAAACCATTGGCTGATGGCGGACCTTCATAAAAAACAAAAGGAGTTTTTCCTTCTCTCGAAGTAATAGATTTCTCGAAAGTTTTATTCTCATCCCACATCTTTTGCACGTCCTTTGCGGTTTGCGAAAGATTAAGATTAGGATATGTTTTGTACATTTTACTCATATTAAATAGTAGCAATCACCTTCAACTCAATCGCAATAGGAGTAGGCAAACAATTAATTTCTATCGTAGTTCTGCACGGCAAATTATCCTTAAACCACTCCGCATACACCTTATTATAAGTCGCAAAATCATCCTTCATATTCGTCAAAAACACCTGCACATCCACAATCTTATCCCAACTACTTCCGGCATCTTCAAGTATATACTTCACATTCTGAAACACCGATTTACACTGCGTTTCAATATCATAACTCACAATACTTCCATCCGCATCAAGCTCCACACCAGGTATTTTTTTCGTGCCCCTTTCGCGAGGTCCCACCCCCGAAAGAAACAACAAATTACCCACCTTCCTCGCGTGAGGATATGCCCCCACAGGTTCCGGTGCCTTGCTCGAATTTATTTTATCGTCCGCCATTTTTTTTAAAAAAGAGTGCAAATATAGAAGTATAAAGCAAGAAACACAATACAAATTTGGGCGGCAACATTTCCACTTCGTCGCAAAATTCCTCCCGCCCACACGCGGTATCTTTTTTCCTTTTTCTTTTTCCCTGCGGGGCAAAGGCAAAAAAAAGGATACTTCGCGCGGGTCGGGCGCAAATGGCAAGCACATCGCTCTTCGGTCACTTAGCCTGCCGAAGTGCAATATTTCAATTTTTACCCCCAAAACCTTATTTTTACCCTCCATTTTCACAAAATCCCCTCCTTATTTCCACTTTTGAAGGTCTTTTTCTGAAAACCGCCTCCTATTTTTTGCCAAAAACACCCCTAAAAAGTAGTAACACACGACCATATTTTTGGATTTCTGCCCTTGTCTCACCAAACACACGACCTGTTTTTCAAAAAACTGGCGAGTTCTTCCTAAACAAATGACCATAATTTTGGATTTCCGACCAACTCTCACTAACACTTTCCCCCGTTTTAAAAACTCCTTTTCCCTCTTTCCCAATTTAATTACTACTTTTGACCACCAAAAAAAGGGGAATTAGCTCATTTGGCTAGAGCACTTCGCTGGCAGTGAAGGGGTGGTCGGTTCGAATCCGATATTCTCCACCATATTTATCAGGATTTTTGATTTAGGATTATGAAACCAACCAAAAACTCAAACACCTCAACCCAAAAATCGGTTTCTAAAACCAATTCTAAAAAAACAATTTTCAATTTTTCTTACGCAATAATAATTCTCCTCGGTTTTGTTTTATACGCTCACACTTTAAAATACGATTATACAAATCTCGATGATAAAACTCTTATCGCTGATGACAAGGCATTTGTTTTAAAATTATCCAACATTCCGCAAGCATTTAAACTCGATGTTTTTAAAGAAAAAGCAGGCACTTTTTATCGGCCAATGTTTGTTGCTTCATTAATTATTGATGGCTCCATCGGTAAAATGTCTTTCGCAGTTTATCATTTCTCCAACATTTTATTTCACATTATTTCCGCCTGTTTACTTTTCTCGTTATTAATAAAACTCGGACTCAAAAAAGAATCTTCCTTATTACTCACTTTGTTTTTTGTCGTCCATCCCGCCTTGGTTCAGGCAGTAGCGTGGATACCCGGACGTAACGATTCTTTACTTGCCATATTTGTTCTTTCGTCTTTTATTATGCTGATGAATTATATTCAATCGAAAAAAATAATTCACTTCATTTTACACTTCCTGTTTTTTATTCTTGCCTTGTTTACAAAAGAAACAGCAATCGTACTCCCCATACTTTATCTGCTGATGATTAAACTTTTTAGCAAAGAAAAACTTTTTTCAAAATCAAACAGTTTGTTTTTTATTTCGTGGCTCGCATCATTTGTAATTTGGTTTATCGCCAGAAGTTCTGCAATACAAACTACACAAGGTGCAACTCCAACAGAATTTTTATCCAACATCCCAAATAATTTATCTGCATTCTTTTTATATGTCGGGAAAATATTACTTCCATTTAATCTTTCTGTAATGCCAACAATTGCTGATGGCACAATAATTTTCGGAATAATAAGTATTGTAATTATTCTTCTAATCTTCTTTATCACAAAAACAAAATTCTCATCTCTTGCTTTATTTGGCGGGTGCTGGTTTATTCTTTTTATTATTCCTGTTTTATTAGTTCCTAAAGAATCTGCCTTTTTTTACGAGCAGCGATTGTATTTGCCAATAATGGGAATTCTTATTCTCTTCGGTCAAATAGTGATAAACGCTAATGCAAAAACGTTAAAGTATTTTAATGCCGGGTTAGTTGTTCTGACAATTTGTTTTCTCCCGATTAATATTATTTATTCAAATAACTTTTCCAATAAAATTAGTTTCTGGGATAATGCCATTGCTACTTCTCCTAATTCTGTTTATGCAAATAAGATTGGTGCATCTGTTTATTATTTGGATAACAATCCTGAAAAAGCAGAAAAGTATTATTTAAAAACTTTGCAATTAAATCCCAATGAACCTGGAGCAAATAATGATTTGGGAATTATTTATCAAAACAGAAAAGAATGGGATAAGGCAATTGCTTGTTTTGAAAAAGAAATCGCTGTAAACCCTACTTCCGACAAAGCATTTTATAGTCTTGCTTTAGGATATTACAATACCAAACGAACTGCCGAAGCAATAATTAAATGGGAGAAGTGCCTCTCATTAAATCCGGATTATAGAGATGCTTACCAGAGTTTGGCAATTGCAAATGCGGAACTTAAAAACTTTGAACGCGCCCGCTATTACGCCGATGAAGCTGCCAAACACGGAGTAGAAGTACCAAAAGATTTTCTGAAAGCAATCGAGGGGAAATAGTTTTTCTTTCTTTCTAATAAAAAAACATCAGAAGCAACTCCACCGCAAATCCCAATAGAAAGCCCGTATAAACTTGTGCAGGAGTATGCGATTTTAATTTTAATCTTGCAGATGCAACTATACCTGCCAACAAAATTACAAACATCAAAATAAAACTAAAGTCAAGTTGCAAGCGATAAATAATCCCCAATGTTGCTCCTGCTATTCCACCTATACCAATGGTGTGTGCGCTTATTTTCCATCTGTAATTAATTAGCAGAGAAAGTAAAATTGATATTGCCGCGCCAAGTATTATTATTTGCAACACTCCTGGCAAATGCCTTTCGTAAAACATATAATACAAGGCAAAATAATAAACGGCAGTGCTACCATAAGGCACTACTCGTTCGGCAGTAGTTTTCATTTCCAGACTTTTTATCCGTCCCATTTTTAAAAGAATGAAAGCATTAATGGTAGGCAACATAAATGTAAACAGGAATGTAACGCCTACTAATGCTACTTTATAATTGAGTGGAGTAAAGGTGGAATAATAATTCTTAGTAAAAAAAATAAGTGCAAAGGCATACGTCGGCATCAACAAGGGATGAAGGATTAAGGAAATAAACTTTGCTAAATTATCTCCTCCAGTTCTATCAAATTCAGCTAAATATTCCTGTTCCATCTACAATTCTTTTCTTAATCGTGCTACAGGAATCTCCAACTGTTCGCGGTATTTGGCAATAGTTCTTCGCGCAATAACATATCCTTGTTCTTTTAAAATGGATACTAATTTATCATCGGTAAGTGGTTTTTTTTTGTTTTCTGCTGCCACACAATCCTGCAATATCTTTTTTATTTCTCTAGTAGATATTTCTTCACCTTCGTCATTCATCATTGTTTCGCTAAAGAAAGTTTTTAGCAAAAATGTTCCGAAAGGGGTGTTCACATATTTACTGTTCGATACTCGCGATACAGTGGAAATATCTAGGTTAACAGTTTCAGCAATATCTTTTAAAATCATAGGTTTCAAAAGTGTTTCATCGCCAGTTAAAAAATAATCACGTTGAAATTCCATAATTGCATTCATCGTGTAAAGCAGTGTTTGTCCACGTTGTTGTAGCGCATCAATAAACCAGCGAGCATCATCCAGTTTTTGTTTTACAAATGCAGTTGCCTCTTTTCCTTCTTTGTTTTTATTTTTAGCGTACTCCTTTTGCATTTCCACATAATCTTTACTCACCTTTAAATCAGGGAAATTACGACCATTGAGTGTAAGATTTAAAATACCATCGTCATTTGTAATTGTGAAGTCAGGAATAATCTGTTGCATACTTTTTTGCCCGTCAGAAGTAGAATTGCCCGGACGAGGATTAAGTTTTAAAATCTCGTGAATCACTTCTTTCAATGTTTCATCATCAATTCCCAACCGCTTTTCTATTTTATCGTAATGCTTTTTAGAAAACTCCTCCATCTGTTTTTCTACCACTTCTGTCGCAAGTTCCACCACTTGTGTTTGCAATTCTTTTTTCCGCAATTGAATAAGCAAACACTCCTGCAAATCTCTTGCACCCACTCCTGGGGGGTCGAAATCTTGGATGATGGCAAGGAGTTCTTTAAGCTCTTCTTCTGTAGTTGTTATGTTTTGGGTAAATGCTATATCGTCAACAATGGCTGACAATTCTCTTCTTAAATAGCCATCATCATCTAAATTGCCAATCAGAAACAAAGCAACTTGGTATTGGTGATTGTCCAAATCCTTCATCCCAAGCTGGTTCTCCAGCAGGTCTTGAAAACTTAACCCAACCGAAACGGGGATTTCTTTTCGTTCGTCGTCAGCACTTTTATTGTTTACTCTTTCTTTATACGACACTCCCTCGTCATCATCCATATAATCGCTTAGCGTGAAATCCTCTCGGTTGTCATCGTCTTCTTCAGCGGCATCGTAATTTTCTTCTTCAGGATTTTCGGGTGTTTCTTCATCTGTTTCCAGTCCTTCTTCAAGGGCAGGATTGGTTTCCATTTCCTCTTTCACTCGTTGCTCCAAAGCAATGGTAGGAAGCTGAAGCATCTTTATCAACTGTATTTGCTGTGGTGATAATTTCTGATGTTGTTTTAGTGATTGTATTTGCCTTAACATAATTTCTATCTGCTCTATTTATTTACAAAAGTAATAAATCTCTAATTAAAATTCAGCTGTTTTGGGTGCTCTCGGAAACGGAATTACATCTCTTATATTTGTCATTCCGGTTACAAATAGCACCAGCCTTTCAAAACCTAAGCCAAACCCTGCGTGTGGTGCTGTACCAAATTTTCGGGTATCCAAGTACCAATATAATTCATCAGCAGGGATGTGCATTTCGCCCATTCTTTTTTCCAGATATTCCAATCTTTCTTCTCGTTGTGAACCACCAATAATTTCGCCGATACCCGGAAACAGAATATCCATAGCACGTACCGTAGTTCCATCTTCATTCTGACGCATATAAAATGCTTTTATTTCTTTTGGATAATCAACAAGTATAACGGGTTTCTTAAAATGTTTTTCTACCAAATACCTTTCGTGTTCGCTTTGCAAATCAGCACCCCACTTATCAATAAGGTATTTGAATTTCTTTTTCTTATTTGGATTTGAGTTTCTCAATATTTCAATTGCCTCCGTATAAGTTAATCTTTCAAAATCATTACTTAAACAGAAATTTAACTTAGCAATCAAATCAAGTTCCGAGCGTTCGTCTTGCGGTTTTGTTTTTTCTTCTTCTAATAATCTGTTTTTTAAAAACTCCAATTCATCAGCGCAGGTATCTATAGTATGTTTTATTACATACTTCAACAATTCTTCTGCAAGGTTCATATTATCTGTTAAATCAGCAAAAGCAACTTCTGGTTCTATCATCCAAAACTCCGCAAGATGGCGGGTAGTGTTTGAATTTTCTGCTCTGAATGTAGGTCCAAATGTATATACTTCTCCAAATGCCATTGCTGCCAACTCGGCTTCTAACTGACCAGAAACAGTAAGGTTAGTAGTTTTGCCAAAGAAATCTTGTTTAAAATCCACCTCACCGGTTTCGGTGCGTGGCGGATTATTAAAATCTAAAGTTGTAACTCTAAACATTTCTCCTGCACCTTCCGCATCGGAAGCAGTAATAATAGGCGTATGTAGATAGACAAATCCCTTATCGTTAAAAAATTTATGAATAGAATATGCCAATGCGTGACGAACTTTAAACACCGCATTAAACGTGTTGGTGCGGAAACGAAGATGTGCTATCTCTCTTAAAAATTCAAGACTATGTTTTTTTGGCTGTAACGGAAACTTCTCCCCATCGCTATCGCCAAGTATTTCCAAGTGTTTTACTTTTACTTCTACTTTTTGTCCTTTACCTTGCGATTCTATTAGTTCGCCCGTAATGCTAACTGCTGCACCTGTTGTAAGGCGTTTTAACAATGCTTCGTCTGTAGTCGAAAAATCTACAACTGCCTGTATATTATTAATAGTACTGCCATCATTAATTGCTATAAACTGGTTGTTGCGAAACGTGCGCACCCATCCTTTTACTGTTACTTCGCTGCCATAAGCGGTTGATTGCAACAAATCTTTTACTTTAATTCTCTTTACTGATTCCATTTTTGTTTTTATAATTAAGGATGCAAAGGTAAATTAATTGTTTTATTGTTAAATTGTTTTATTGTTAATTAGTGTTGTAGGAATGAAAGGAAATAATGTTAATGCGTAAGGCGAATATTAAATCATATTTTCGACTTTTCAATATAATCAATTGCTTCCGCTTGGGTGAGGATAGAAAAGTTGCGATACCTATAATGTACATCTATTATTTCTGCTAAATCTTCCTGCACTAATTATTTATTGTCCCACGTTTTTAAATCTTTTATCACTGTTGCTAAGCATCCTTTTTTGTAT
>CAILDT010000491.1 GCA_903833025.1 uncultured Bacteroidota bacterium
ATGGGTAGTGCCAATTATGAATTTTGAGCGAAGCGAAATCCCGATTTTTCTTCGGGAATGAGTTATGAATTGATGAGTTGAAAAGTAGAGCGATAGTGTAAACTTTAAAAAACAATTTAATGAAAGCAATTAAATCCTTTCTCGTATTGCTATTTATTAGCAACGTTTCAGTCTCTCAAAATTTAGTTCCTAACCCAAGTTTTGAGATAGATACTAATTGTCATAACGGATACATTACTACTGCTGTTCCTTGGGATGCCCCAACTAACGGAACTCCTGATTTGTACAATAGTTGTAGTAATGTTGTTCTTTTTCAGGCGGGTGTTCCAACAAACAATTTTGGGTTTCAATATGCACATACAGGTAATGGATATGCAGGTGCTGGGTTATTTTGTTTCCTTACATATTTTGAGTACCTTCAAGTAAAATTAGATACGGACTTAATTGCAAATAGGACTTATTGCGCAAGTTTTTATGTGAGTTTGGCAAACAGCTCAAGCTTTGCCTTAAAAAACATAGGTATGTATTTTAGCAATAGCCATACTTTTCAACCAATATTAAGTAATTTGAATTTTATACCACAAATAATTCATTCAGGTTTTGTAACTGATACGCTTAATTGGGTGCAAATAAAAGGTAGCTATACTGCTGTAGGAGGTGAAAGGTATATAATAATAGGAAATTTTGACCCATCAACAGCAGCAGATACAATTAGAGTTGGACCACAACCTTATATGCGGTGTCCTTACTATTATATAGATGATGTGAATGTACACGAGTATAGCCCGCTAATAGATAGCTGTTGTACGTGCAATGTAAGCCACTTAGGGGTTGGGGAATTGGAAGATGAAAAAAGGAAGTTTAAGTTATACCCTAATCCTAATAATGGAAATATGATATTGGATTATAAAATAGCAGATGGTCAAGCTGGAATAATCTCCATTTACGATGTAACGGGGAAACTTTTGAATAGCCATACGTTTAATAGTAGTAGTACAAGTTTAAGTATTGATGCAAGTATATTGAATGCTGGGGCATATTATTATGATGTAAAAGTGGAAGATAAAAGAGTAAAAGCTGATAAATTAATAATTGTAAAATAGTGTCTCACTACCACACAAAAACAAAAACTCCCGCTCTTATTAAAGAGCGGGAGTTTTTGTTTTGTAATATCACAAATTCTTATCTAGGTCCTAATCCTTGTGGGCTACCAACTCTAGTCATTGCGCATCTGAAACCTAACCAAGGAGTTGATTGTCGTTGGTCTAAATATCGTCGTGTCCCCGGTACCATCCAATACGCCCTGTCTCGCCAAGAACCGCCCTTATAAACTCGTGCTTTATCGTTAATCAATGAAGTAGAAGGCTCACCACCTGTTAAAGTTGGTGGGTACGAGTACATATCGCTACTCTCTGGTTTTCCAGAAGAAGGGTCGTAAGGGTCTGTCCATCCACCTCCCGATTGCGACTTTTTATCACCATCAAGGTAATTAATATTGTCTGCTTGTTTGTAATTTCTTCTTTCATCCAAATTATCATCAGGCACAGCAATACTTACATCTCTCCAAAGTACTTGTCCTGGTATGTATTCAATATTACTGTCTTTATCATATTTAATTGAGTCGCTTATCATAATTCCATCCACATCGCGTTTTTGTGTTTTAAAAACATTGCCACGAAAAGGTCTGAAATCAGATTTATCTTCAGGCGAAAGAGGACGATATACATCCATCACCCACTCGCTAACATTACCAGCCATATTATACAAACCATAATCATTAGGCCAGTATGAATAAACAGGAGTAGTAACATCACCAGCATCATTCAATGCGCCAGCAATTCCCATCATATCACCATTGCTCCGTTGGAAATTCGCCATAATTTTCCCTAAATATTTATCATCTGGATTACGAACACCGTGCGTGTTCCAAGGATATAATCTTCTTTCGCTGATACGCTCACCTTCTGAATTACCAATTAAACCATAAGCAGCAAATTCCCATTCTGCTTCAGTCGGTAGTCTATATCGCGGTAAAAATATACCGTCTTCCATACGTACCAATCTGTCTCCTCCATTAGGGTCTTTTGACGGAATAGGCGCAACTACAGTACCTTGCCATTTACCTGCAAGATATTGGTCGGTATTGAAATAATCGTTTTCTGTAGGAGTAGGAGCATTTGCTAAAATACCTTCGCGAATTAAAATAAATTCGTTAACACGGTCGGTACGCCAAGCACAAAAATCATTTGCTTGTAACCAATTAATACCCACTACAGGATAATCTCTATAAGACGGATGGCGCAAGTAATATTCAACATAAGGCTCGTTGAAAGCTAACTTATCTCTCCATACTAATGTATCAGGCAATGCTTTTTTTACAACGTCATAAAAGTTGGCAGAAAAAACTCTTGCTGTCCAGTGTAAATATTCTAAGTAATCAAGGTTACGAATTTCAGTTTGGTCAATGTAAAAAGACGAAACACTTACCCTGCGAGGAATAGCATTCCATTCGTAGGTTACATCTTGTTCAGCTCTGCCCATAGTAAAAGTACCACCTTCTATTAAGACTAATCCTGGACCAGTTTCCTGTTCTTCATATGCAGGAACATCAAATCCGCCATTTTTCGGCTCATTATATTCCCAAGCGGTAACCGGCGACCTTTCCTTACTACAAGATGCAAAGGATATTATCCCGCAAAATGTTATTAATCTAATTGCTGCTGTTTTCATAGTTTTTGTTTTTTGGTTAAAATTCTTTTTGCAATACATTTATAAATAACTATAATTATTAAAAAAGATACATATAGATAAAAATTAAAAAGCAGGGCAATTAACTGTCCTGAATTTTTTCTTTTTCGTTTTGCAATTTAAAATCAGCCCGAAAGAAATTTCGTGCGAGCCAGCTGTTGCGTTTGTAAGTTTAGAAGTGGTGATATCGTAACTGTAACCTACTTTCCATTTATGAGATTGTAATCCAATAAGTGCAATAAACGAATCTTGGTTTCTGTACCATAAACCTCCTACTACTACTCCTTTAGTTGCATAAAGACCCAGACATAGTTGCTGAAAATCTTTTTGTCGTTGGTACAAAATATTAGGGGAAAGAGTTACTTCGTTTTTTTTGTCGCCAATTGCAAATACGGCTCCAAAGTGTCCAGTAATTTTAAGGGGAAGTTTACTTGTGCTTATTAAACCCTCGTCAGGTTGAGTCATATGGTTGGCAGCAAATCCGAAGAAAAACCTTTTAGTGTAACCTAATACACCTGCTGAAAAATCCGCATTTGATTTTTTTGACCTTCCAGGAATTTCGTGAGTATTATACACAAAACCCATTCTTTCATCAATCATATCTCCAAAAGTTAATTTACTCCAATCAATGCTTTTTTCAAAATAGGTTGCCTGAAAACCAAATTTCAATGAAAACTTTCTGCTTACATTTAATAAGTAAGAATATATCCCGCTTGCGCTGAAAGTAGTTAAAGTACCTTGTCCAGCTCTATCATCATAAAGCAAAATCCCGATTCCACCTTTAATGGCGTCAAAATGTTGGTCGTAAGAAGCAGAGTAAGTTACATAGGTGCCAGATATGGCAGGCCATTGGTTTCTGTAATTCAAGCAAAAGCGAGGACAACGAGCCGTGCCCGCAAATGCAGGATTCAGATAAAGTGGGTTCGCATAAAATTGCGTAAATTCAGGGTCTTGAGCATATAAATTATCACTAAACCCGATTGAAAACAAGGCAATAGTAATTAAAACAATACGTTTTAACATAGGATTTTTTTTTAGTAGAACACAATTATACACAATATATCTGAATAAGGTTTCGTTTGAGCCAAAATATTTTTGCAATCAACTTTAATATTAAAAAAAATCGTTCGGTTAAAAACGATTTGGAATGCAAATTTATATAAAAATTCATTATACACAATAAAAGTTTAATACAATTATTAGCGACAGATTGTGTTGAGTTTACTAATCCCTTTACCTATATAGGTTTCAACCGAAAAAGGGCAGTTTGAAAGCATCATAAAATAAATTATTTTTTGATGCTTTTTCGATAATTTCGCATAAAACTCCCTTTTTCAATACAAATTTTTAATTGTTCCAATATC
>CAILDT010000492.1 GCA_903833025.1 uncultured Bacteroidota bacterium
AATAATATTACGGATAAAGAAACCAACAATTTTAATGTTACTGGTAATGATTATACTTACTTAGACACCGCATTAAGCAATAAATTTAAAAGCATTTATATTGCCAACAAAGGTGGGATAGGTTATAATTTCAACAGAAAAAAAGTAATGTTGATGGCAACCGTAAATGTGCAACACGCTACACTTAATGGCAATCAAGACTTTCCGGTTGCTTTCGCTGCCGAAAAATCTTTTTTTAATGTGTTGCCACAAGCTATGTTTAATTATAAGTTCGATAAAGGTACTAACCTGCGGATATTCTACCGTACATCCACCAACACGCCAAGCATTACTCAACTGCAAAACGTAATTAATAATAGCAACCCGTTATTGCTAACCACCGGAAACCCTGACTTGAAGCAGGATTTTGAGCAAACTATTATATTACGATACGGCAAAACAAACACACAAAAAGCAACCGGACTATTTGCTTTTCTGTACGGTAATTATGCAAACGATTACATCGGCAATTCTATTATTGCACCTGCACACGATACTGTTATTAGCCCAACACTTACCGTTAAAAGAGGTAGTCAGCTTTCTAAACCTGTTAATTTACAAGGGTATTACAATGGCAGAGCATTTTTAACGTATGCCATTCCGATACTTAAAATTAAATGCAATTTTAATTTGAATGGTGCACTAATATACTCGCGTACCCCTGCATTAGTAAATGGATTAAGCAACATTACCAATAATTATTTATACACCGGCGGCGTTGGATTAAGCAGTAATATAAGTGAGAAAATAGATTTTAATATTAATTACAACGCCAACTATAGCATCGCCGATTATTCATTACAATCGCAATCTAACATCTCTTATTTTTATCATACTGCTACTTTAAAACTAAATTGGATGGTGTGGAAAGGATTAGTTTTAAACGCCAATGTAACCCATACTTTTTATTCGGGACTATCGCAAACACTTGATAAGCCGTATGAATTGGTTAATTTTTCTGTCGCGTATAAATTCTTTAAAAATAAATCGTTGGAAGTAAAAGCATCTGTGTTTGATGCCTTTGCACAAAACACAAGCATTAACCGTAACATAACCGATACCTATATTGAAGACACCCAAACACGTGTATTAACCCGCTATTATATGCTTACGCTTACATATAATTTAAGAAAGTTTAAAACAGAAGAGAAGAAGCCCGATGCTGCTAAGTAAGTTAAATGAATTACCCAAAGTCAAAGCATCGAAGTATCAGTTAGTCTTATATAAATGCCACAGTTTGACATATAAAGGATTATAAACACATCTTTTTTTGAAAGGTAACTACTAATTTGTTCCATTAACCTACATTAAATACATCGTGCATCGCGTTCACAACATAGATAATTGCATTCACAGCATCGTGAGTTGAGTTCGCAGGCATTATTCATACTGCTTTTCATTGACCCGTCGAACGGATTTTTTCCAAGATT
Source organism: uncultured Bacteroidota bacterium (assembly GCA_903833025.1). Lineage (GTDB taxonomy): Bacteria > Bacteroidota > Bacteroidia > 2-12-FULL-35-15 > 2-12-FULL-35-15 > 2-12-FULL-35-15. The sequence continues at coordinate 1,470 of CAILDT010000492.1, forward strand.
ACTTCCTGTGTTTGCCATAGTTTTGTTTTTTATTTTTTGTTAGCAGTTATTGTGTTTTACGCTTAATATATAATATAGTCCTTGGTCGCCATTCTGAGTTTTTGAACGTTGACTTTTGTAGAATGGCGTCATTCTGGTCAATATCAAAGTTGACATTCGATGAAATGGCGTCATTCTGGTAAACATCAAAGTTGGTATTGACCAGAATGACGTCATTCCACTAAAGTTGAACTTCAAACACCAATTCCGCACAT
>CAILDT010000493.1 GCA_903833025.1 uncultured Bacteroidota bacterium
CGAGACTTATGTTCATATTTTCAAGAAAAATTTCTTCTGCGAAATTTTTATTGTCGTTTTCTAATTCCAATTTTATTTAAAATTTTTAATGCAAGATAGTACTTTTTTAAATATAAATAGTTTCATATTCCTTTAATAAATCAATATTGAAATGTTAATAACTTGGTTAACTGTATACCCATTGCGTTATTAAACAAAGCAAATTAAATTTAAAGTGGAGTAGGGGAGAGTGTTTTTTTCTTTTTAGGTTTTACAGCATTTAGATATCTATAAAACAAATCACCAATGGCATCAAACTCTTCCCTATAAAATATACCAGCACCTTGTGTATATGGTCCGCTGGCGTACTGAATAGTGTTGTTATCATTAGCTTTATTAAATGCTTTTATTCTCACTTTACCATCGTCAGTTAATTTATATTCCACATTTACGTCGCCAATAATATTGTTTGTACTTTGGTTATTTATATTCTGGCTGTTGCTTACGTTTCCATCAATGGTAAGTTTGTCGTCAAACAATTGTGTAGAAAGCGCGACACCTATTTCCCTTTCACTTATTGCATCGCCGGGTCGATAATTAATACCAACATCAAAATCTTTATTTACCTTACTTAACATATTACTAATTTGGTTGGACAATAATTCGGTACTATTAGCCCCTGCAGCATAACCATAATCAATGGTAGCACTACCAAGCTGGTAAGGGGTAACAAACATATTTAGTATGAGTAGCGAAAATACTTGGCGGTTTAGTTCAACATCAGTATTTATATAACTTAAAACAGTCTGCCTTTTATCTGCGTCAACGGAAGGCAAGCCGATGTTGAAATTAATTTCAGGAGATAATAAATCACCTGTCATTAATAAAGTTAAATCAACAGGGAAACGTTTTTTCATTACGCTGGAAGAGTCGTCGGGAAAGAAAGGTTTTAAGGTAGCACGTGTTTTGTAAACGGCAGATAAATTCAAATCAGCTTTATCAGCTTGTCCACTCCACCTGATAGTACCGCCTTTTTCCAAATCAAATTTTTTATTGATAATGTTTTGAAGCGTAAATAGATAATCACCATTGTCGATTACATAATCTCCAAACATTTTAAATTCCCCTTTGGAAGAAATATTCAAATTAATATTTCCATTTCCTCTTGCTTTAATTATATCACCAACACGCTGGTCGAATATCAATTGCACTTCGGCATCTGGTGTAACATCCAAATCAAAATTCAATTCGAGCCCTCCAAGCTGTATTTTATAATTATCATTTATTTTAATACTACTGTCTTTTTTTACATAGGTAACAAAATTATTTTCCGTAGAGTTTGATTGTTTTGAAAATGGAATATAAAATTTAGTCAACTCTGTTTTTGAAAATGAATTATACTTCTCACCTTTTTCGTTAGGAGTAATCTTTTCTGTTTTTACGCTCGCATCAATTTTAATATTATCGGTATATCCGAAAATATTTACTATTCCTGTTACAAATGCTTTTCCGTAATACAGACTATTGTTTGCTTCGGTTGTGTTGAGGCACATAAATTTGTTTGCCTGAATATCAAAGTCGAGCTGAAAGTTTTTAAAGTTATCGTGATAAACTTTGCCACGCACTGTCGCCTTGTTGCCATAATCGTCAATCACTTTTAAATCTTCGACCCCAAACGAATTGTTATTAATGGTAATGTCGTGACTGAAATGATAATTTGTATTCAAATAATCTACTGTAATCTTTCTGGCATTTACATTTATTTTACCTGTTAATAAAGGATTTTTTAAAGAACCTTTTATTTTCATATTACCTTCGAACAACCCTACAAAATGCGAACAATATTTTTTAACAAACGGCTCGAACAATTTCATTTGCAATGCTTGCATATCGATATTCATATCAATATTGTCTTCCACTTTTTTGGGATAATAATATCCAGAAAAAATAATATTAGGAACAGCCCCGATGGTAAACGAACCATCTAAACTTAATGCCTCATTCGTATTGTTCCAAGATGTTTTTACATTTCCATTTCCTAATTCATTATCGTTTATAAAAACAGATTTAAAATCATTATTGCTCGTAAACACTAACCCTTGATAAAAATCGGTTATGGTAGAAGTGCCATTAACAATACCTTTTAAAGTTAAATTATTGCCTTTTGTAAATAAATTTAAGTTGGCAAGGTTAAAATTAGTTAACATTAATTTTAGTTGGTCTGTTTTGTTTTTAGAGATAATCCCATTCAAATCAAACGACTGATTACCGTGCTCAAATGTAATTGAATTAACGGTAATGTGTGTAGAATCAATAAGCACCTCATTGTTTTTATTTATTGCCCAAGAGGAATCGGAAACGACAAACAGAGAAGGGAGAAATTTGAATTTGATAATTTTATTTTGGTCAATATTCAAGAACGCTTTTATATCTCCTTTATATTCGTTTTTTGTTTTGTTATCCCAGGCAACTGCAATATTCACACTGTCGGAATGAGTTTGAGTACTTAAATTGAAATCACTTAACCACGTGCTGTCAGAAGCATTGATGCGTTCGCAACCTGTTGTAAAATCCATTGTTCCGTTGGTTTTTAAATCGGCATGCCAGTTTTTAATTATAAAACCATTTACTGTTAACTTGTCTGAATTACCCTTTAGCACTAACTCATTGGATGACGAATTGAAGTTACCTTTGATTAGTGTTTTTGGTGCAATTTTTATATTTGGGGTAAACAAACGGGTAACAGCATCCGTTTTTTTGAACAAGAAACTATAATCGAAACTTTGTGGAACAATATTTTTAGCACTCACAATACTTTTGAAATACGCAGGTAAATACTTGCTTAATAAATTTTCTACCGACCCAGGCAAATCAAGTATTTTAAACGTTCCGTTTATTTTCGCATCCAGAAAATCAGAATTAAGTTTTATTGATTTTATATTCTTCGTTTGTTCCGACAAAAGGTTGAATACAGATACCTTATATATTTCGTTTCCTTTTTTATAAATTGTATTATCGAAATTTATTTGCCCTATTAAATTATCAATATTATTGCCCGTAACATCCACCATCATTTGTGTAGAAAGATTTGTTTTAACCTCCGACTTAATAAAATGTAGAGCGCCTAAATCTGCTTTATTAATAGTTGCAACAAAATCCAAATGGGGTAATTTCTTTGTAAAGTCAACTCCTCCAATAAAATCAAAATCAATATTGTCATCAGCCACATTCAAATTTCCTTTGAATATTTGTTTTGCAATATTACCTTCTACTTCAATATTTTTGTACGTATAATTATTTATATCGATGCTGTTAACATTACCTTTTAAACTTGCCGCAACGTTTTCGAGTTTAAGTCCTGACCCATCTACATCAAGGTTAATACTTGCTTTCCCAAGGGTAGCTATATTAAAGAATTTCCCGAAATCGAAATCAGTTGATTTAAGTTTTCCTTTGTAAAACTCTTTATTTGTTTTTAGATCTTGGCGAACAGAAAGGTCGGAAGAAAAGTTGCCGAGTGCGGAAGTAAAATCTCCGAAGGCATAAAAATCATTGAATAACCCAGTGAAAGTTCCTTTAAATTTCATTGTTCCCATTTTTGCAAACTCCGCAGGTACATTCATCGTGTTGTGGCTTTCGAAAGGAGGGACAGGGAATTTTTTCAAATCGGCATAATCAGTACTGATGTTTTTTACATTCAAATAAATAAATGTTTCATCAATATTTGGCAAGCCAGTTAATGTAACATCTCCATTAAATTTGGTTACTCCGCCCAAATCAATATCCATATCTTTTCCTCTTAGGTCGTTTATCTTTCCACTTATTTTGCCCGACACATCCACATTTTTATTTATCCCCTTTAACGCAGGTGCGAAATATCCAATATCGCTAAGCTCTAAATGCGAGTGCTCAAATTTTGCTTTTATATCAACCTTGTTTATAAAATCGCGGATATCTCTATAACGGGCATAATTAAAGGATAAATCAGTAAAAATATTACTTACGGGTGTTTTAATTCTTAGTTTGTCCAGCTTAATTATTTTAGGACTTATTTTAACAAAACTGCTTAAATTCTCCACCACAAATCCACTCTTTTCTTTCGTAGATAAATATTCGATAGTTGCATTAATGGTGTCTTTATCTACACTAAAATCACCAATTTCTGCATTAATATTTTTTGCACTAACATCAAAATAATTTACTCCGGTGGTTATTAAGGTATCGTGTTCGCTCCGGTAAGCAAACGACGAATTAATAAACGTGATACCTTTAAACTGAACATCCCAAGGAGCGGAATGATTTGCGGTGGTATCAGAAGATTTAAACCTATCAATAATAAACTGAAAGTTAAAATCTTCATCG
>CAILDT010000494.1 GCA_903833025.1 uncultured Bacteroidota bacterium
AGTGAATTTTTTTAATCTCCTGTTTTTAACAATCCAACAAAAAATTGAAATGCTTTTCTAGAAAATAATAAAAGGTATTATACACTCAACCAAGCAAATTAAAATGGCAACAACAACAAACGCAACAAACACATTCAATCATAATCTGGTGATTTACATTCCGCGCATGAATACTTTCTGGGGTACCTCGGATAAGGTTAAAGAAATATTTCTGCAACAAAATATCGGCATCGTGAGTCGGGTGGATATTATAAAGAAAAAGGTTACCCAAGACCGCAAAGAGAAACGCACCTATTCTGGCGGCGGTGATTATATTCGTTCAGCCCATGTTTATTTCAACACATGGTATGATACTGAAGCCAATCGCAACTTACAAGCCCGCATTATGGATCCGACAAAAGAAGCCCGTGTTGTCATTAACGACCCGTGGTATTGGCTTTTGCTAGAAAGCAACCGAAATCAAGACGAACAGCGCCTCCGCCGAACGGAATCTCTTGTTACTATTATGATGCATCAAGTAAATATTATTAATGACCGAGAAGAAGAAAACAAAGCCGAACTCATGAAACAAAACGAAACCATTCAACGCCTGCAGGACTTTTGCATTACACAAGGACTGGAAATTCCTTTCTGGGATACACGTGATCCACCGACAGCAGAAGTGTCTTCTATGGAAACATTGGCTGCCGAAACAGCTGTTAAAACAGCCGAATACGTTTTAAACAGAGAATATGAAGACGATGAAGAAGAAGCTTCTTTGATGGAAGCCGCCTCAACTGCAAAATCAACTGCCGAATACGTTTTAAAAGAAGAAGATAAAGCCGAAGCATACGGGTATACTTCGGCGGCAATTCGTGAGAACGAGGATTATATCCCTTTACCCCAATACTTGGGCAATTGTGTCAAGGCACACTCGGTATATAACGAGGAAGATTATTTTCCAGAAGCAGAAGAAGATTATTCGCCAGAAGCAGAAGAGGATTACGACTATTACCCAATTATAAATGAACCTGCTGTTTATGATCGCACTTATGGCCCTGGAGAAACTATGCCTTTTCGCGACAGGGAAGGCGATTACCACGAGATGGTTCATCATTACGGGCAGGATGCAGCCGATAAACATTTCTCATACTATTATCGAAATTAAATATTATTAAAACTTATAAACACTTATATAAAAAAATATATACAAAAAAAAGGAATAATTCAAAGGTATGTGGATTATTTTTTTCTTAATTACTAGTGCGCATACAACTATGATGGTTTGGATGTATTGTTCCTGTATAACCATTCATCATTAATTCGCACCCATAACAAGATCCGTTTTCATAACTGTTTTTTTCTTCAATAGGTGCATATTCAGGTTCAGTTTCTCTGTACGCCATTCGGGATAATTCTAGGATATAATCTTGTTCTTCTTGTTCTTCTCCGCTGCTATCCCCATCAGCATTTTTTGCTTCTTCTAATTCATATACCCGATGTAATAAATCCGTATTTGAATGGGTTAATTCATCTACTCGACTAGATAAAGTTTCGATTTTTGCATTCAATGCGCCGATATAGGCTTTTATCTCCTTATCACGTTTAATCGCACCGCATATGGCTTTATGTCCGCCTTCATTCCAATCAGTTTGTTGACATTCGCGTGAACAATAGTAGACATCTTTGCATTGACCACATACAGACAACTTTTCGGCTGACAATAACCAGCATTGTTTACAAACGTATTTTTCATTAATAGGCATCTTTGTTATATACTTAATACCATTCTTCTTAAATGATATTAATAATTCAATTTTTTATACATGTATTGTTATAGATATTTCAGTAAAATTGGATAAAGTTGTGGAAAACAATTAGGATTCCTGTGATCTACGTGCGTACAATTCGTTTCATAGGTTTGTAGTTTGCCCTTTTCATTTAAATACTTCAAACCTAATAAATCGTTCTTATACAAATCAGTATCTTCTAGACTAATCACTTTTAAATGTTCATCATAGAAACTGAATTTTCCGCTTTCTGCCGGACTTAATACTGTATCATAAGGTGACCAGATCATTATAAAATGTTCGAGTTTACTTATTTGTTCTAATTGCTCTGCGGATTCGTCGGTTTTTATTTCATTATTTAAAATCGGTAAATAAGTGCATTTAAACAAATAGGTGGTTAAAACGAGCGGATCGCGCCAATAACCGGCAACCGATAAATGCTCTTGAAAAAAGTCTGTATAAAAATTAGTTGTAACAGTTTTAATAAATTCGCCGCCGTGCGGTGTGACAAGTGTGATCAGATTTTTTACAGGATATTGATTACATTGCTCTACATAACCGCGGGCTAATAATCCGCCCTGTGACATACCAAGGAAATTAAATCCCTCTTTTAATTCATCTATTTTATAAATGGTGGCACATAGTTCCTCGAGCTGTTTTGGTAAGGGCGTGTATAAACTAGTCTTTTCTCCATTACCAATCTCAATATTGAATACTTTTACATTAAAACTGGTAGAGAGCCAGTCGCAAAAAGGAATCATTTTTTCACTCGAACTTTCTACTCCATGTAAAACAACTACAGGTGTTGCAGAAGTTTCAATAAATATCGGCATTGTCTTAACTGGCTTGCATAAGAGGAGAGATAAAGCACATAATGTTTTGAATATATATTTTGGTAATCCAAACATCTTAATATATATTATAATTAAAATACTTCTAAACAGATTTTTATTATAGTTTACCCAGATCCAATATCACTTCCTGCCTTACCAACAGGAAAGCCCATATCACCCAGCTGCCAAGCTCGTTGCGGCCATTTGAAACCTATATTCACTCTTTTACGGGTTGGATTTCCATAACCAATTAAAGGGATGGTTGGATCATAACAGAGTGTTGTAATTGGTCCTGGTACATCGCTAGAAGAAGTCGGTGCGCAGATGACACCGCTTGTATTGCATATAATAGTATTTCCTTGGGTGGGTAAGCCGCTTATATTTGGAGTAGAGCCTAAACCATTTTGGTTTGCCCATACACGATTCGCATAAGGTCCTTTACCCCGTACGGTTAATGACCAAAGCTGATTTTTTGTAAAACCGGCACTGTTGTTTTTATATTGTAAAATCTCGGCCTTTCGTCGCATAGCAGCAAGCGGATTAGTTAAACAGAAGCCGGCATTAATATCATCAGCTAAAACCGGCGGCGCTAAGGTAATTTTTATTATATTTAATATTAATATTGTTGATGATGAACCAATAACATTGGTAGCAGTAATCGTATACTGCCGATATGTATTGGGTAATAAAGGCGTACCAACTATTTCGCCTGTATTCGTATTAAAAGTTAGACCTGTCGGTAAAGGACAGCCATTAATACTATAAGTGACATTCAAATTATAAATTGATGATAGAGGTATAATATCTACTGGAACTCCTTGTGTTAAAATGTAAATACTTTGCGGATAAGAAATAACGGGAAGTGTCTGAACACTAATACTCAGAGTGACGTCATACAATAATCCGAAATTGTTCGCGCGAATTGTATAGGTAGTCGGAAATGAAAAAGGAGAGGGTGAACCGTATATTAGACCATCTGTACTATCTAAATTCATACTAATGTCTGATAATAGCGGCGACTGCGGAGCCAATGTGTAGACAATACCCGGTAAATTGGTAATTAAATAGATTGGCATGATCGAATTATATTTATTTTCTTGAATAACATAAGGTGTCAATGGATAGGAAAATATAGGTAAAAAATTTACCCCCATAACTATAGGTGCACTAACTACACCAGTGGAATAAGATGCATCTACTATATATGATTTTATAGGCGAAATACTTGCAAATGTAGTTGTACCTGAAATAGTACCATTAGATGCATCAATATTTAATCCAGTGGGTAATTGTATGTTAATCTTAAAAACTGTATCATTCGGAACAATACCGCTAATATTTGCCGAAATATCTATTATTGTAGTTGTGGGTAAATAATACGGTGTATTCGGATAATTGAAACTGAAAACCATAATATATAAAGGAGCAGGGAAAAGAAATTCCAATTTCGCATAGTCGGTGCAACCCCTTTCCCCTAAGTAGGGGGTGTGGGGGATTTCCCCCAGCTTTTCGAAAGTGGTTCCAAGAAAGTGATAATAAAAGAGTGAGAGAGCGGAAAAAATTGAAAAGTATTATAATAAAATAAAATGAAGTATTATAAAGCGAAAGAAAGAAAAGAAAATGGAAATGCAAATAATGAAACTGTGGAAGAAGCAAGTAACGGAGTTGACGACGAAGTTGGGAGAAAAGTATAAATTTAGTGCGGAGGAGGCATTAAACTATTTGTACCCAGCGGAGGAGGATAAGAACCGCGGCCGGCCGGAGAAGAAGACGAAGAAGGTAGTAAATAAGGCAGTGATGGTGGAGGATGTAATTCAGACGATACTGGAGGAGCAGGCGGCAGCGGTGGTAGCTACAGTGGTAGCGGAAGTAGTTGCACCGGTAGTCGTAAAGAAAAAGAAAGAGAAAACCCCTGCACCGGAGGTGACAGCAGTTGTGGTACCGGTCGCAGTCGAAGTCGTCACGGAGAAGGTGAAGAAGGTGACGAAGAAGAAGGTGACGGAGGTGACAGCAGTTGTGGTACCGGCGGTGATTGAACCGGAGGTGACAGCAGCTATAACACCGGTCGCAGTCGAAGTGGTCACGGAGAAGGTGAAGAAGGTGACGAAAAAGAAAGAGAAAAGCCCTGCACCGGCGGTCATTGAACCGGTGGTGATTGAACCAGTGGTGACAGAAGTCGTCACGGAGAAGGTGAAGAAGGTGACAAAAAAGAAAGAGAAAAGCCCTGCACCGGCGGCGGTGATTGAACCGGTGGTGGTGATTGAACCGGTGGTGGTGACAGCAGTTATCGCACCGGTAGTCGTAAAAGAAAAGAAAAAGAAAGAGAAAAGCCCTGCACCTGCGGTGATTGAACCGGTCGTGGTGGCAGAAGTTATAGCACCGGTAGTCGTAAAGAAAAAGAAGAGTGAAAAGGTAGTCGTCGCACCGGTGAAAGAGAAAACGCCGGAGCCAGAAGAATTAACCGAGGAAGAAATAACCGAAGAGGATGATAACGCAGATGAATACGAAGAGTGGGCGCATAAAGGCGTAACGTATTATAAGAGTTGCGACACCAAATGCAACAAGGTTAAATGCAATTGCACCGGTACCTTGTGCGATATAGAAACGCAAGATCCGGTGGGCACATGGAACGGAAAAGAGATCATGTCCTTGGCTGCGGAAGAAGATTAAACAGAAGAAAAAATTTATAGCAGAGAGATTGGTATAAAAATATATAAAAAAGATCCGAAATTATAAAACAATACAAAAAAAAATATCTATTAAAAGGGGAGAAAAAGTAGCACTGCTTATCAGGCTATTTTTTCCTGAGCACCAGCTGGTTTTGTTACCGGTTTCCGGCTATATTGTAAAGGGTCTTTTTCCCCTGTTTGCCCCATAGTCTTGGGAACAAGGCGGGTGAAGAGTTTTGCGCGTATAGTTATAATAGATTCAAGAGTGTCATTATAGGCAATGAAAGTTTTCGAATGCATAAATTCTTCATAAATGTGAAAACATCTCTCTTCACATTTATTTCAAAAGTCTAAAGGTATGTTTCTATCGAAGTTCGGTTCCAAGCTGGGGCGGTTTATTAACGCCACAATGAACCAATCGATTGAGATGAGTTTCGGCCATACTTTTCCGCTTTGAAACAATAAGCCCACTTTTATTAATAAGTAGTTCAGATTTTTTTAAAGTACCGGAAGTTTGATAGGCTATTTCATCCCAAACTTCTTGACGAGTCCCTTCTAATTTGGCATAAACTTTTCCCTCAATATTATAAGTACCAGCTTTGTTTTTAACATTTTTTCGCAAGGAGGTAATAAGATTCCCATAATTTTTTATTTCTCTACTTGTTACAACGTGCAGCTCATCGTCATCAGTATCATCTTCATAATCAAAGACAATATCATCTTCAATATTCTCTCTAGTTTTTTTACTTAAAGCTTTATAGCGTTTAATAAGTTTAAGATTTTCTAATTTTAAACAATCATTCTCAGTCTGTAAAATATAAATCTTTTCATTATTAACAACTTCATTGGATCTCTCTAATCTCTTATTCAGTTCCGTAATTTCTTCAAACAATTTGCTATAATTCTCGGGACTATATTCAATACTAGTTTTAATCTCTTTGATCGCTTTATCTAACTCGAGTAATGTAATACCGTCCATGTTTAATAATTCAATAAACTTCTTGGAATTAATAGTAATGGTACGCTGTCGCGCTTTAAAAAAGGCGTGATTTTTCATCGCACTTTCGATCTGCAGTTTATTCTCCACTTTGAAAGCATTCACTAAACGGAAGTTTGAATAAGTTTTCTTATGCGTGTAGACGCGATTTTTTAAATTATTGGAATTGCCGAACTTAACCAATCTCTCTTGTTTCTCACTGACATTGTCTATAAAACCATAATAAACACATTGGGTATTGGGTGGAAATTGTTCTAATAAAGTCTTCTCTCTAATCTTTTCTTTTTCTTTTTCAGAGAGAATATTATTTGTGTGCAAATGTTCAGTTTGTTTTTCCAATTCTTCAGTTTTTTGTTCTAATTGTAACTTCAATTCGTTACTTTCTTCATGCATAATTTCTTGTAAGATGTCTTCTAGGTTAATATAGTAATCATGTATTTGTTCGGCTTTCTTGGTGTCAGCTTTTAAACAAAATAATTTAAAGGTTCTAATTGTCAAGAGAAATGTTTCTTTATTGTGACCACCTTTGGTGTGAGTGGATTGCTTATGGCATGGCATAAGCGATTTAATGTAGTCTTTCTCAAGTACAAAATGTTTTTCAAGTAAAACCTTTGCTGTTTGTTTTGACGAAAACCCCAACCACTTCCACACGTTATCTAAATCAATCACGAAATCTTCTTTGGGATTATAGTTTAAATAACAATAAAAACTCGCCACAAACATCTGCTGTTCTTGGTCGGTAAATTTCGCCTTTATTTTTGTAATTAAATTGCTTTGGTAAGTATTTGATAATCTCGTGATCGGATTATTTTCAATGAGGTCAACAATATTGAATGAAGTATCTGTCATCTTTTTTATATAATACTTATGTCGCATTCGCTTTATATTGATTTCTAAACCAATAAGCTATGATATTCCGCCAGCTCATTTATCGCATTTATCTCTCTATTTTCCACACAATAACTCCCTAGATCGTTTCATCACCCATACCCCAGTTCCCTACTCATTTCCGGCTTGGGTCAAATGGGGGTAAAACATGCACCCATATCAATAATACATAAAACAGGCTCAAAGCTTGGCCGGTTCATTAGGCGCGATTCTAGGGGATAAATTCCGCTGCATCTATGCTCTCATTTCATGGGCCATGCGCCAGTTCCCTACTCATTTCCGGCTTGGGTCAAATGGGGGTAAAACGTGCACCCAGCTAGGATCGCGGGCTTGGATCAAGGCTCGGGGGGAAGCTTGGGCGGGCGGCTGCACAGTACACTGAAATATAATGATATCATAAATCTGAAAAGAATCTCTCTTCATATTTATTTCCAAGCCTATAAAGGTATTTATCTTTTACTTCTTCTTCATCTTTGCTTTCCTTGAATGGAAAGAACGTTTCTTTCCTATAATTCGCCTAGTATTATTCTTCTTCTTTATATA
>CAILDT010000495.1 GCA_903833025.1 uncultured Bacteroidota bacterium
AACTCCTTCTTTTCCTTTAAAACAGGAGCTTCTGCAAATACTTTATTTAAATCGTAACAAACATATTGTCCCAATTGAAAAGGATTAGTAGAAACCCAAACCTGCAAGCGTGCTGGTTTAAATATTACCGAATGATGTGCTATTAGTTGGTTTAACGATTTTTCATTTCCCATTCCAATATCTTTATTATCCATCCCTTTTCTATTTCTCAATATTAATGCAGCATCCGCAACACTTATTTTTGGATACTGATTTATTAATTGAGTAAGATGTTTAAATCTATAATTAGAAGAACTCTTTTCAATGTTAGTAAGATTTATTTTATCATTCTCAAATGCCTTCCCTTGATAGTGATTAGCACAAATAATATAATCAGTATTAGGCGAATTAAACAGTTCAGTTTTTGATGGCGTTTTCTCAATAGTTGCAGTCCTATTATCCGCTAACGAGCCAATCATAATGGATTCGGAAACAAATGTTTTTCTCTTTTGAGCAATTGCAAAAGCTTCATCAATATTTTTTGCATACTGTAGTATCTCTCTTGCAACAATAGAAATAGGTGTTGCAGCACTTGTTGGTATCTCCGATTTAGCCGCATTAATAGTTACCGTCAATCCCCTTTCATTCATCCCCGAAACGGTTCCAATCATACCTGCCCAACTAATCATCATCAATTTATAACCAGTAGTTGGTTTCACAAAATTAATGAGTTTATCTTCCGCAAATTCATCACCAACATAAAAATCAAAGTTGCGCCCAATCAATAAAGTGTTATCATCCGTCTTGTCAGCCCAAGCACCAAAGGCGGTACAGCCCACTGTCATATTTTTATCTTGTAAGGCGTGCCCAATATCGTGCGCCGCGTGATAGTTAAGCATCCGATAATATTTAGGTGCAATAAAATCAAATTTATCAGAAGCAAAAAGCGATTCACCATAAATTTCCTGCTTGTATTCTTCTATCACATATTTGTCGAGATGCCTATTAAAGAAAGCAATGAAGAACTTTAAATAATTCAACATTCCCTGCGAAGGAATCATTTTTTTTAACTGACTAACAAATGCTATTTCCTGCTTTTCGGCAAGTTCTTTATTTAATTTTCCTTCTATTACACCACGTTTAAAGCCATCTCCTTCCACATATATTTCCCATAAACCAGTATCACTCTTTTTAATCCAGTTGTTATTTAATGTATAAAAATCAGTTGTAACTTTTTTTCTTTCTAATTTTAAAACATCAGTATTAGTTGGTGTTGGTATTTTAATTGTTACTGTTATAATAAACCAAATAAGAAATAGAAAAACAAAGTCAGTTAAAGTAAAAAAGGAATAGAACAACCAGCGGGAAATCTTTTTAAGTATTGTCATTTGTATTGTAAAAGGAGCGCAAAGATAATAATTATCAATGTGTGATTTATTTAATATTTTTTTCATTTCACCTGTCATTAAACAAAAAGTTGTACTTTTAAAAAATTCTGAACGACTATTATTCTATGAACGACATTTTTAATTTTGATGATATGCGCCCTTATTACGACAATGAGTCGTATGAGGTATTACAGCGTATTATAAAAGACCCAATATTTATGAAACTTGTAAATAATTTATGGTCGGGGATGACGTTGGATGAAGTAAAAGCAAAAGCAGAGAAAGTAAATACGGCAATGGGGTTTCAAGTTGAGTTTATGCACCCTGCCATACGCACCATTGTTGCTCGATCTTCCGATGGTTTAACCTGTAACGGTTTTGAACATCTTAATAAAAACGAATCTTATTTGTTTGTTGCCAATCACCGTGATATACTTTTAGATTCCGCTATTCTGCAAATTCTATTAGTTGAAAATGGTTTCGCTACTTCCGAAATAACATTTGGAAATAACCTGATGGATAAAGGTTTTATAACTGATTTCGGACGGCTGAACAGAATGTTTGCCGTACTGCGAGAAGGCACGGGGCGCGAGTTATATGACATTTCCAGAAAACTTTCCGCCTATATTCACCACACCATTGTTGATAAAAATGTTTCTGTTTGGATTGCACAACGAAACGGGAGAACAAAAGATGGAAATGACCAAACACAAACTGGACTGCTGAAAATGCTTAATATTAGTGGCAAGGGAACGTTTACAGATAATTTTGCTCAATTAAAAATTGTTCCGTTAACTATTTCTTATGAGTATGAACCTTGCGATGTGCTTAAAGTGCAGGAGTTATACCTTTCTTCGCTACACACAAAATATATAAAGGCTGATGGTGAAGATTTAAATAGTATCATAACAGGAATTATTCAGCCGAAAGGAAGAATACATCTATCTGTGGGAACACCTATTATTAATGAATTACAACAGATTGATAATTCCATTTCCGAAAACGAAAAAATAAAAATATTAACTTCACTTGTAGATAATCAAATTTATAATGACTATAAATTATGGGCTGTAAATTATATAGCGGCGGATATTTTAAGCAACACTAATCATTATATAAATCATTATACGCCCGACGAAAAAGAAAACTTTATTAATTACATCAACTCTAAAACAGCTACTATTGAAGGTGAACAGGAATCGTTGTTTAATCTTTTTATAAAGATGTATGCAAATCCCGTTAGTCATTAGGAGTTAGTTTCCAAAAGTACCTCAATTTATTTCTTACTTTTGTATTCAAATAAAATAAATTATTTAAAATGAAAATCTCTTATAACTGGCTTAAACAATATATAAATACAGACTTGGCTGCTGAAGATGTAGCAGTATTACTCACTAATTGCGGATTAGAAGTGGAGAGCATTGAGAAATACGAAACAGTGAAAGGTGGCTTAAACGGGGTGGTAGTAGGCGAAGTGAAAACGAAGGAAAAACATCCTGATGCTGATAGATTAAATTTAACCACTGTGGATATTGGTACAGGTACTTTATTAAATATTGTGTGCGGTGCGCCCAATGTGGAAGCAGGACAAAAAGTGATGGTGGCTACTATAGGTGCTATGTTGTACCCAATTGTTGGTGAACCATTCGAGATAAAAAAATCAAAAATACGCGGTGCTGCTTCTGAAGGAATGATTTGTGCGGAAGATGAAATAGGGCTTGGTACATCGCACGCAGGAGTTATGGTGTTGGATGCTGACGCTAAAGTAGGCACTGCTGCAAATGAATATTTAAAGATAGAATCGGATACTGTTTTTGAAATAGGACTCACTCCTAATCGTGCTGATGCTGCATCGCATATAGGTGTTGCAAGAGATTTATTTGCTGTATTAAATACAGTAAATTCTCAAAACGCAGATTATAAATTAGAATTGCCATCTGTCGATAATTTTCAATTTGATACTACTAATTTAACTATTGAAGTTGTTGTTGAAGACACTATGGCTTGTTCCCGCTATTCAGGTGTTTCAATGAGTAATGTAAAAGTGGATGAATCGCCTGAATGGCTAAAAAATAGATTAATGGCAATCGGAGTTAGACCTATTAATAATATTGTTGACGCCACCAATTATGTTCTTTTTGAAACAGGACAACCAATGCACGCTTTTGATGCTGATAAAATAATTGGCAATAAAATAATAGTTAAAAAGCTTGCCGATAAAACAAAGTTTAAAACATTGGATGAAACGGAACGCGAATTATCATCTGAAGATTTAATGATTTGTAATACTGAAAATGCTATGTGTATAGCAGGTGTGTATGGTGGTATAGAATCAGGTGTAACGGAAGACACAACAAATATCTTTTTAGAATCGGCTTATTTTAATTCTACTTCTGTTCGTAAAACTTCAAAACGACATTCATTAAAAACGGATGCTTCATTTCGTTATGAAAGAGGCACCGACCCAAACATTACTGTTTATGCACTTAAACGTTGTGCCTTATTAATTAAAGAAATTGCAGGAGGAGAAATCTCTTCTGATGTTATAGATATATATCCAACGAAAATTGAAAATATAAAAGTTCCGTTTTCGTTTCAGAAATGTGAAGAGTTAATTGGAAAACATATTGATTTGGAAATTGTGAAAAATATTATCCTTTCGTTAGGCATTGAAATTGAACACGAAGGACACGATGCGTTGTTGCTTTCGGTGCCTCCATTTAAAGTGGATGTAACACGCGAACAAGATGTGATAGAAGAAGTGCTTCGTATTTATGGTTATAATAACATTGAAATCCCTGTTGCATTAAATTCTTCTATCTCTCATTCTGAAAAACCCAATAAGGAAAAAATACAAAACATAGTTGCTGAATTGCTAAGTAATAATGGCTTTTCGGAAATGATGTGTTTATCATTAACCAAAGGAGAGTATGCTTCTAAATTAAACTCATTGAATGAAACAAGAAGTGTAGCAATGATGAATCCATTAAGTAGTGATTTGAATGTGCTTCGCCAAATCCTTTTATTTAGTGGATTAGAAACCATCACTTATAATCAGAATAGGAAAATTAGTGATTTAAAATTGTATGAATTTGGTAAAACATATATGGCAATTAAAGGCGAGGAAGCCACTAAATATATTGAAACAAAACATTTATCTTTATTTATTACAGGAAAAAAATTGGTGGAAAACTGGAACTCAAAAAATGATTCGGTAAATTTTTATACGTTGAAAGGCATTGTTAAAGGCATTTTGGAGCGATTAGGAATTAAAGATGTAAAATTATCTGAACTTAATAATGATGCCTTCTCTTCTGGATTAAGTTTTAATTTCAATAAGAAAACATTAGTTGAATTTGGAAATGTTTCTAAATCTATTTTGAAATTAATGGATATAAAACAGGAAGTGTTTTATGCAGATTTTAATTGGGATTTAATAATTGATGCTGTTAAAAAAACAAATGTAAGTTATATAGAAGTTCCTAAATTCCCCGAAGTACGACGTGATTTAGCTTTGCTGATTGATAAAACAATTCAATTTGAACAATTGGAACAGTTAGCGTTTCAATCAGAAAAAAGTATTCTAAAATCTGTAAATTTATTTGATGTTTACGAAGGAGATAAGTTGCCATCTGATAAAAAATCGTACGCTTTGAGTTTTACTTTGCAAGATGAAACAGCTACACTTACCGATAAACAAATAGAGAAAACAATGGATAGGTTGATGAAAGTTTATAAGGAAAAAGCAGGAGCAGAAATACGATAATTTATTACCTCACCAACGTAACACTTCCTATGTAACGATGTGTTTCATTGTCAACGTCATCTGAAAAAGAAATTTTATACACAAACACATCACTTGCGGCTGGATTACCTTTGTAAGTACCATTCCAACCTGCATTAATATCAGAAGTAAAAAACAATTCTTCCCCCCAACGATTGAAAATATAAAACTTATAGTTGTGTACGCCAATAACAACTGGCTTGAAAACATCGTTTATCCCATCTTCTCCCGGAGTAAAGGCATTAGGAATCCAAAAACGAGTTTCAAGGCGAATAATAACAGTTTGAAATGATGTATCGAGGCAACCGTAAATATTTGAAACGATTTGTGTAATAGTATATGTACCTGGTTGAGCATACGTATGCACGTTATCGCAATCAGTGGTGCTGCTACCATCTCCCCAATTTATGTCACAAGTAGTAGCTGAAATACTTTGGTCGGTAAGCGTTACCTGCGGATAGAAAATAGAAGTGTCTTTTGGTGAAACTTTAAAACCTGCTTGTGGTAAAGGATATACGGCAATAGGAGTAAGCATTGAAACAGTATCCTTGCACCCGTGTTGTGTTGTAATAATTAAAGTTACATTATAATTACCTGTTGAATTATAATATGCTGAAGGGTTTTGAGAAGTGGATGAAGTTCCGTTTCCGAAATTCCAAATGTATGATAAAGGAGTATCAGCAACTGAACTATCGTTGAATTGAACAGGGTTCATAGCACAAGCAACACTCGATAGTAAACTAAAGTTTGCATCCGGCTTAGGATACACAGTAATGTTGTTGGTATAAGTTTGAGTACACCCATTTTCATTAATTGTTATTGAGACGGGAAAAGTGCCGACTGTATCAAACACAATGTTAGAAGGGTTTTGCTGATTAGATGTACTTGGATTTGCGTGAGGTCCGAACGCCCAATTAAAAGTTCCATTGCCTGTAAACGCACCAGCTGCTGTAAAGTTGAAATGATTATCATTAACGCATTGTCCAGGTGGTGGCGTAAAACTTGGTGCGAGCAGGTTTTGAATCTCAACAGTAACCGTATTTGTATCCGAACATTGAGTACCCTGATTGATAATTAAAGTAACGTGATATGTTCCTGTATCAGGATAAGTATAATGTGGGTTCTGTTGTGATGAGCCAGCACCAGTTCCAAAAGTCCAAGCCCAAGTATCAATTACACCTGTTGAGTGGTCGTGGAAATGAATCTCCGGATTGGAAATATCTGTTGGTTGAGGTGTAGCTGTAAAAATTGCTACTGGTTGAGAGTGAATCGAAATCATACCCACTTGCGTCAACGTTACAGGGCAACCGTTAGTATTTGTATATGTTAATGAAACAGTATAAGGAACGCCTCCGTGATAACTTGTGTAGGTTTCAGAAGGATTGGCAGCGGTTGAAGTGTTACCATCACCAAAATTCCAAGCATACGTTCCGCCTGGTTGGTCAACTGTGCTTGTGAAAGTAATAGTGGTTGGTTCGCAACCACCAGCTAAATCACTTACAAAAGTAATTACAGGAGTAGGAATTACAATGATTGTTGCAGTAGCAGTATCGCCACAGAAACCTGGCATATAATGAAATACAGTTATTGTTCCCGACCCAGCTAAAGCAGGTGTAAATAATCCAGTAGCTGACACACCTGGTCCTCCCCAAGTACCACCTGCACCTATTGATGTAAGTTGAGTTGGTGCAGAACCCAAACAATATGGTCCTCCAACAGGATTAATAGTAGCATCTAATTGCTGAGTAACGTTAACAATAGCAGTATCTCTTGAATAACAAGGAGTATAAATAGTGTAAGTAACAATATTATTACCAACTAAGCCTGGTAAAGCAGGGTTAAAAGTACCTGCTAAAGTATCTGTAATTCCAGCACCCATCCAACTTCCACCTGGTGAAGCGGCTGTTAGTGTTATAGGATTGTATGATGTACATACAGGTGGAATAGGCGCAATTGTTGGGTCGAATTGAGTTTGAACATTTATTACAATAGATGTATCACCAACGCCACAAGGACCAGCAGCTACTGTATAATGTATAATATGTTGCCCAACACCAGCAATGGCCGGGTTAAAAATACCTAAGTTAGTATCAGTAATACCAGTACCAGAGAAAACACCTGTTCCGATTGGAACGGAAACTTGTAAGGTATCAATAGGGCTACCAGTACAATATGGACCTGCAGGTGTAATGTGCATAGTTGAGATACTAATTACTCCAACGTGAACAGTGTCTAAAGTAGAACAACCTCCTGCAATATTAGTAACCGTAACTTGGTAATCTGTAATTTGTGATGGTTGCCCTGTAGTAAATTGAGATGTTGTGTTAGCTATGTTTCCTCCCGCAGGGAAAGAAGTCCAAAGGAATGAAAAATCTGCAGGATTAGGAATGATAGAGCAATAATGTAATTTCACATCAGGGTGAATGCTTGCTGTGTTCCAAGAATATAGACTGGTTTGTGCTGTACATTGGTCGCTTGCATCACTATTTGACCACTGGCTGGAAGTGTAAGCAGTAGCAGTTTGTGAAGTTTGAAGATTAAGCGTGTAATTAGCACCAGGATTTAATTCATTAAAACACACCTCTACTAACAGGTTAGAAATTCCATCCCATTCATACGCATTTGCAAAAGGAAAAGCATTCCATCCTAGTGTTGCTGTGTAAGTATTGGCAGGATAAACGGTAAATAATCCC
>CAILDT010000496.1 GCA_903833025.1 uncultured Bacteroidota bacterium
ATTGCAAAACTATAAAAAATACACTCCTCTTTTCACACCACTCCCCCCTCCTTTTTTCAAGGAGGGGGATAAAGGGGGTGGTCCAAAAAAATTCCCGTCCTTTCTCAAGAACGGGAACTCATAACTCATAACTCATAACTCATAACTCACCCCACCTTCTTCAACCTAATCACCCTACTCACCACACCATCACCAATCCCAACATTCGTCTGCACATCCGTCACATAACGCGGGTCACTACTCGTCACCTCCCAATTCCCACTCTCCATCCCATACCCCCTACTAAACCCAAGCACAGTACTATGCTTCAGCAACCTCGTCGTCCCCATCACCATACTCGTCTTAATCTTATTCAACACCACATTCGTATCATAATCCACATACTTAAACACCAAATCCTGATGCCTAATCCCAGCCGCCTTACCCACCTTAATCGCCAAATCCCACTCGTGCGCCAAATCAGGGAAATAACTATAAACAATCTTCTCAATATGCGTCCTGGGCACCTCCGCCTCATTCAGCAACCCATCCAACACATCCGTCCCAGTACTCTTCTTCACATCCACCGCCGATTTATTCGCATTCTTAATCCCACTAAAACTCCCAATCGCCCCCTCCATCTCCGTAATATTATCCTCCGTAATATTAGTCAACACCCCAATATTATCGTGCATAATCTCCTTCAAATTCGTCGCCCTCGTTATCGCATCCAAACCAGTCGCATCACCAATAAAACTCAACGGATTATCCAAACTCAACTCCAACTCCACCAACCCCAACTGATGCGCCTTCATACTCCCCCTCAACTCATACTTATAAATCACATCCGCCAACCCCTGCTTATCAATCGCCTTATCCGCCGTAATCACCTTCGTATTCGTCGCCTGAACCTGCGCCGCATCCTCCACCTTCTTCACTTTCGCCTTAAAAGATAAAATTTCCGCCGGATACTCATCCACCGTTATTAACTGGTCATTATACTTCGTGCAGAAACTCTCACCCCGTTGGTCTGCATTCAAACGGGCTTGTAATGTTTTTTCCATTTTTTTATATTTAATTAAAAATTAATAAATTATTTGTACGCAATACTACAACATATAACCCACCCTATTACAAAAACACATTAATATATAATTAAAGCAAAAAACACCAAACTCACACCGATGTCCGCAAAACCTACGCGACCATTCAAATTGTTCACACGACCATTCAAATTGTTCACACGACTATTCAAATTACCATTCAAATTGTTCACACGACCGTGCAAATTGTTCACACGACCGTGCAAATTGTTCACACGACCGTGCAAATTGTTCACGCGACCGTGCAAATTGTTCACACGACCATTCAAATTGTTCACACGACCGTTAAAACTCATAACTCATAATTATTTTCCCTCTGTGTTTCTCCGTGTCTTCTTCTGGTTTCCTCCGTGTAACAAAAAAAACAAATAACACATTACCCCGCAAGCAAAACTCATAATTCATAACTCATAATTCATAATTATTTTGTTTCATTTCGCGTAGCGGGAAAAATTATAACATATAACGCAACGTAAAATAAACGCCTCTGCCACGTGTGGTGTATCCTTTTATCTCGTAATATTTTTCGTTAAACACATTTTCAACTCTTAGCATCGCGCTTAAACCTTTGTAAATGTTAGCTCTTGCCGATAAATCGAGTAGCGTATATTGGTCAACGCCAACGGTGCCTAACGCGCCATACGGTCCTAAACTGGAATCGTAAAACACATCCGCACGGGCACCCACGTGGCGCATTACGGCGGTTAATGCAAGTTTTTTAATTGGCATATACGTTACCGAAACGTTGCCAGTATTCGGTCGCCTCGTTAATCCATTTGTTTCGGTTTCTTTATTTATAAATGTGCCGTTACTGTATAGTTGTACGTGGTTTCCGCCGGTTTGCGATGTATCAATGTCTTCGGGATGATAAATTAATTTGCCACTCACTAAGCTCAAATTACCAGCAACTATAAACTTTTCGCCCAGTTTGGTGGTTAAGCCAAGTTCTACGCCTTGCGTTATCATTGTGCCGAGGTTAATGTACGTATCGCCACGGTAATTATCACTAAAACCAACCCCAAGCGAATCAACCGCCACATTTTTATTCCATAAATAAACATACTCAATCACATTTTTTACTTCCGTTTGAAAATAAGCTGCTGATAACGTGATGTTGTTAAAGTGCTGTTTAAAGCCCACTTCCACTGTTTTTGATGATTCTGGTTTTAGCTTTTTGTTGCCTCTTGTTAATCCTGTGGTGTAATTATTATCCCAAGTATAATAGCGAGTAGCGTCGTACAATTGATATAAAGACGGCGCATTGTAGCCCGTAGCGTAAGTTGCATACAGCAAGCCACCATCCATTATTTTTACTGAAGGATTAATTTCGTAAGTAACATTGGTTCCAAAAGCATTGTGGTTAGTAATCCTCAAGCCGCCAGAGAGTGTGAATGCTTTTAACTTTTCGGAAAGTAAACTGCCACCAAGGTCGGTATGCAAAAATGCGTTAACTGTGGCTGCGTGCGGACTAACAGAGTCCAACGACGTTTTTAAGGTTTCGTAACTTGGCGGAAAACCAAACGAATTGTAGTAATAGTAAAGCGTATTCGCACTCATACTTTCGCTGTTGGCACCACCGCCAACAACCACGTTCAACCCTTTTATATTAAAATTGGCTTGCAACTCGTTACTCAATAATTTGCCGGTGTATATGCTTCGGCTGTATGTTTTATCGTAGTTATTATTATTGTCGATGAGTGATGAATCGTCAATCGCGATGCGCTTCATCACCGAATATCCGCCAATGTAACTCACGTTAAATTTATCGTTCACCTTATATTTTGCACCGTAAGTATATAAGTCGCGATGAAAGTTTACTGTGTAATTATCATCATCCGTATATGCTGCTTTATCCACATCGGCAAGCTGTTGGGTGTATTTATAAGAAGCATATAGGTCGAATTTTTTATTTATAAAACCTACCTTAGCAGCTGCATCCGCCTTTTTAAAACCATCCGTCATCACTGGGTGTTTGTAAACCGACGTGCGAGTAATGTTATCCACCGTGGCATTCAGCCCTTTCACAGTTTCAAAACTACCTTCACCAGATACATACAAGCCATTTTTAAAAGCATAACCCAAGTACATATTATCCAAATCCGATGAAGTACCTTTCCCGAAAGTGCCTACAGTGTTGCTGAAATCAAACTTTAAACCTGGCTTCGCAATTTTTTTGGTGATGATGTTAACCACGCCACCTATCGCCGATGAGCCGTACATAGTGCTATGCGAGCCACGCAATATTTCTATCCTATCAATATTGGCAAGCGACAATTCGGTTACATCAATGGAATTGTTGATAGCCGAAGGGTCGGTAATCCTAACGCCATCAATCAAAATAGCAGTTTGGTTACTATTTGCACCACGTGTAAAAATGCTGGAAGTCATACCAGGGTTTTGCCCTGCACCCACCACATAAATACCTTGCTGCTGTGTAAGTAGCTCTGCCACCGAGTTTGCGCCCGACTTCTTAATGTCGTCAGCCGTAATAATGGAGATACTTCGCCCCACATCATCCACATTTCTTTCGCTGCGCGAAGAAGTAATTACTACTTCATTCAATTGTTTTTTTGATAACGTATCTTGCGCCGATACATTAATGGCGAGCATAACAAGTATGCTAATTGAGAAATTTGTTTTTTTCATTTTATAAATGATTTAAAAGTTAATAAAATGAATAAAAAGGGAACGGATAAGGGAGTGTTTACTTGTCCATTCACCGCTTTTTACCCGAAAGCATTGAATTTTGTGCAGTGTGGCAGGTCTTCTGACTTGTTCTGTTTTTAACGCCTTCCCATTTTTTGCAAAACAGTGGCAATGAGTGTTAAAAACGTAAAATGAACTTACAGCATCGGGAAATGTTCAGGTTTTTCACCTGATTCCCTTTTAATTCTTCGTTGAAAAAGAAACCAAATAGCGAGGCAAAAGTAATATTTATTTTAAGATGGATGATTTGTTTTGCGAACTTCGCACCTTTCTTAAACTTATTTTTATGATAATAATTGCATACAACAAACCAAAAGGCATAATTTGCACTACCGAAAAAGTAGCCGACAATATAATAGATGCTGTAAACCATCCCGCAAAATTACTCCCCATTGGGCGGCTGGATAGAAATTCGGAAGGGTTAATTCTACTTACTGACAATGGAAGTATCATCAATAAAATTATTCATCCCGATTTCGAACACGAGAAAGAATATGTGGTAACGCTTAACTTTCCGCTTCGGAATCAGTTTTTGAAACAGATGGCAGAAGGCGTAGATATTGGCGATGCGATAACAAAACCTTGCGTTATCACCCGTGAGCCAGGCACAAAAAGAGTTTTCAGGATAATATTAAAACAGGGATTGTACCGCCAAATACGCAGAATGTGCAACGTGATGGATTACCAAGTTATAAAATTGGAAAGAGTTAGAATTATGAATATTAAACTTGGCAAACTCAAAACAGGTGAGTGGCGCGAATTATCGGAGGAAGAGAAAAATGAATTACTTAAAGAATTGTCTTTATAAGGTTGATTTCCCTAAAAATTTTAAGGTTTCTGCTTCCCGTCTTAAAAAATATATTACATTTGCACTCCTTTTAAGGAAAAACAAATAAATAAATATAAAAATAAACAAAAAATGAGTCTATTATTAAAGTACGCAGAGTCGCAGTTAACAACAAAAGCAAACCACCCGAAATTTAAAGCAGGTGATACAGTTACTGTACATTATAAAATTAAAGAAGGCGAAAAAGAACGCGTTCAGCAGTATCAAGGTGTGGTTATTCAGCGCAAAGGAAGCGGAATTACTGAATCTTTTACAGTTCGTAAAATGAGTAATAACGTTGGTGTGGAGCGTGTGTTCCCGGTTCACTCTCCTTATATTGACAAAATAGAAGTGAACAAAGTAGGTGTGGTTCGCAGAGCGAGAGTTTTCTACTTGCGCGAATTAACTGGTAAAGCTGCACGTATTACTGAAAAGAAACAATAATTGATTTACAAAATATATTAAAACCCTCTCACATTTTTATGTGAAAGGGTTTTTTATTTGGAATAAATGACATTACAAGAAGAAATAGCAAGACGAAAAACCTTTGGTATTATTGCACATCCCGATGCAGGGAAAACTACATTGACGGAAAAATTGCTTCTTTTTGGAGGAGCTATTCAAACGGCTGGCGCAGTAAAATCGAATAAAATAAAGAAGCATACCACTTCCGATTTTATGGAGATAGAACGCCAAAGAGGTATTTCTGTTGCCACATCTGTAATGGGTTTTGAATATAAGGGAGCAAAAATAAATTTGCTTGATACTCCCGGTCACGAAGATTTTGCTGAAGATACCTATAGAACACTTACCGCTGTGGATAGTGTAATTATGCTTATCGACTGTGCCAAGGGTGTGGAGCCACAAACACGCAAACTGCTTGAGGTGTGCCGGATGCGAAATACTCCAGTAATTGTTTTTATAAATAAGTTAGATAGAGAAGGTAAAAATCCTTTTGATTTATTAGATGAAATCGAAAAGGAACTTCGCATTGATTTGCGCCCGTTCAGTTGGCCCATCAGTATGGGTAAATCTTTTAAAGGTGTTTATAATCTGTATGAAAAAAGTTTGACAATTTTTAATTCTGGCGAAAAACAAACGGAAGAAAATTCTGTTGAAATAAAAGATTTGAATGATGGCACGATTGATAAATTAATTGGTGAAGACTTTGCAATTACTTTGCGAAGCGACGTGGAATTGATAGAAGCAGGCTATCCTAAATTTGATAAAGAAGAATATTTAGAAGCAATGGTTTCGCCAGTGTTTTTTGGAAGTGCGGTAAATAATTTTGGAGTAAAAGAGTTGCTGGATGCCTTCATCGAAATTGCTCCTTCGCCGCGTGGTAGAACCACTAATTTGAGAGAAGTGCTGCCGACCGATAAAAATTTCAGTGGATTTATTTTTAAAATTCACGCTAATCTCGACCCGAAACATAGAGACAGAATTGCTTTTTTGAGAATTGTTTCAGGAAAATTTGAACGGAATAAAAATTATTTTCACGTTCGTGAGAATCGTAATTTGAAGTTCTCGAACCCTACTGCGTTTATGGCTCAGGAAAAATCGGTAGTGGATGAAGCATTTCCAGGGGATATTATCGGTTTGTACGATTCAAATATTTTTAAAATTGGAGATACATTAACCGAAGGTGAAAAAATGAATTTTAAAGGCATCCCTCAATTTTCGCCTGAATTATTCAAATATGTGGTAAATACCGACCCGCTGAAAACGAAACAATTGAATAAAGGTTTGGAGCAATTAACTGATGAAGGCGTTGCTCAATTGTTTACCAAACGAACCGATAACCGCAAAGTATTAGGTACTGTTGGTGCTTTACAGTTTGAGGTAATTCAACATAGGTTGAAAAGCGAGTACTCGGCTTCATCCAGTTACGAGCACATTAATTTATATAAAGCGTGTTGGATTAGCTGCAAAGATAAACGCAAATTAGAAGAATTTATTCACGATAAACTACATCATATTGCTAACGACAAAGAAGGACGACCTGTGTTTTTAGCCGAATCGGCTTGGGCTTTGCAAATGGCTCAAGAAAAAAATCCTGATATTAAGTTTCATTTTATTTCGGAGTTTAAGGACGAGTAGTCTTTGGCTAATGAGTTGTTCGCCTTGGCTAAAGAATTATTCGCCATGGCTAAAGAGTTGTTCGCTATGGCTAAAGAGTTGTTCGCCATGGCTAAAGAGTTGTTCGCTATGGCTAAAGAGTTATTCGCCAC
>CAILDT010000497.1 GCA_903833025.1 uncultured Bacteroidota bacterium
ATAACTCTTTTATAATTCAATTGGTTTTAAATTCTTCGCTTCGCTCCGAATGATAAGATATACTTACTTTTCACTCCACTTCCCCTGTACGAGCTAAGCTCAAGCGTGGAAATGTGAGGTGGGGCTTAGGTTGTATTTAATTCTGTAAGTTTTACTTACATTTGTGAAATAAAAATACAAATGGAATTATTTTCGGATAAGTACAACTTATCAATTTATTAACAACCTAAGCCCCACTGCTCAAAGCTTGGCTTCAGCTTAGCTCGTACGGGGGAAAAAGAGAGGAATTTGACAAATCAAAATAATGTTAAAGTATTTAATTGGTATATTTTTACTATTGTCATTTTTCGCTTGTTCTCAAGCAAAATACGTTAAATCTTATAATAAAATTAAATTAGAAGGTAAGGATACGATTAAAATTGGTCATTGGCTTGAAACAGTAAATGGAAAAGACATACAAATTGCTTGGTATAAAAATGGTAAAAAAAATGGAAAGGTGATTACATTTTACAATAATGGCGAAATGTCCATCATTAATTACAAAAATGGTGAAAAAAATGGGGTTTCTAAATTTTACAGAACAGATAGAATAATTTATAAAAAGGAATTTTATGAAAAAGGCACAAAAAAAAGAACACAAACTTTTATGCCTAAAATTATGTAGTGTTACTTTTGTTAGTGTTCACTTTATCCATATTAATTAACGCATACATAAAAGTAATTTTGGACCCCAAAACCCATCAAAATAGCACCAATTATTGCTATCTGTTTTGAATCTCATTTATATAAATCTATATAGGTGTTTTTTAAATCTTCTCTGAAAAGACCTACTTCCTCAGGAAATGGACTCTCTTCTTTATCCTCATTGAAATAAAATGTCAGTCCAAAATCTAATATTATTAGTGTTTCGCTGTCTTCAAGAATTTGACAATTTTTAAAAATATCTCTTAGCTCAAAATATTTTAGGTGAAATAAATTTTTTTCGTTCCAAATAATAGTTTGAAAATTTTCTTTGTAAAAGAAGATTCCTTCTACTTTATCTGAAGCGTCAAAAAGAATTTTTAATGCATATTCTGAGAAATAAAATTGTATTCCGGGACTGGAATATTTTAAAACAGTACTTTCATAATTCTTTCCAAGTAATTTTATTATTTCTGAAGAATCCATATTAAATTTTAGTTCTCCCGCATTAGAGAATGGTATAATATAATAAATCATTTTTTCTTTTCAATTTCAGGAACAACCCCCGTTGGGCGTAGCGTCCCGCTACGTCCTGTTTAACAAGGTGTATCGCCTTTCCCCCCTCTCGTCCTCGTTTGCAACGAGGATGTAAGAGAGATGCGTTTGAAACGCATTATTATTTAATTATTTTCACCAAGCCAACCGCATTACTATAATCAACAGCCCCCTCTCGTCCTCATTACAAACGAGGGACAAGGTAAAGACTAATAAACTAATGAACCAGTAAACCAATAAACTACTTATCCTTTTCCAACTTATCAATCCGTTTCACAATCCCATCCAAATTTCTAAAATGAATATACGCCTTCCTATATTTATTCGCCTCAAAAGCAGGAGACCCCATTTGCACCTCACCCTTTTTACTAACACTCTTCGAAATTCCTGATTGAGCAGTAATAATAGTATTATCAGCAATCTCTACGTGCCCCACAATACCTACCTGTCCGCTAAACATACAGTTTTTACCAATCTTAGAAGACCCCGCAATCACACCACCAGCCGCTATATAAGTATTCTCACCTATCTCCACATTATGCGCAATATGAATCAAATTATCAAACTTAACACCTCTTCGCAAAATAGTAGAACCAAGTGTAGCCCTGTCAATAGCACAATTAGCACCTATCTCCACATCATCCTCAATAATCACATTCCCTATTTGCGGTATCTTCTGATTATCGTTTTGCGGATTAAACCTAAAACCATCACTACCAATCACCGTCCCCGAATGGATGATGCAATTTTTACCAATTACTGTTTCCGAATAAATTTTAACTCCTGCAAACAAAGTAGTATTATCACCAATCACCGCATTATCACCAATAAATACCTGCGGATATATTTTCACATTATTTCCAATTTTTACATTATCACCCACCACCGCAAACTCCCCTGCATAAATATTGTCCCCCACTTTAGCACTTTCCGAAATAAAAGCAAGTTTAGAAACCCCTGTTTTATTAAGCTTAATTTGATTATACATTTCAAGCAACTTAGAAAACGCAATCTCTGCACTCTCTACTCTTATCAGCGTTGCCGAAACAGGCGCGCTCAACACTAAATCTTTATTCACAATAACCAACGATGCCTTGGTACTATAAATATATTGCGTGTATTTCGGGTTGGCTAAAAAAGAAATAGAACCCGTTTCGCCTTCTTCTATTTTAGATAGTTTAGTAATCTTAACTGCTGCATCGCCTTCTATTGTTCCGTTTAAAAGCCCTGCAATTTGTTGTGCCGTAAATTCCATAGTATTATTTTTTATTGAGTGATAAAGATATAGTTTTTATTTATTAATTTTTTTGCAATTTGTTTTTCGAGTTTGTCATTCTGAG
>CAILDT010000498.1 GCA_903833025.1 uncultured Bacteroidota bacterium
AAAAAAGGATACTTCGCGCGGGTCGGGCGCAGATTGCAAGAGCATCACTTTTAATAACCTTTTAAACCTCATGCTAACTTTAGGAATTTTAAATCGGAATATCGGTATTTTGTTTCTGAAAGTAAAATACCCATTCCCTAACGTCGGAAACCAATTTCCTTGAATCGGAAATTAGCTACTTAAGGTCGGAAATCACTTCCCTAACGTCGGAAATTACCTCTCTAATAGAATAAATTAATTTCTAAAACCTCATAATTAATGGCTATTAACAAGCGAAAGAATAGATTCAAAAATAACGCGTCCATCAATATTCGATAGTTCGCTATCCACCGCCCTCTCCGGGTGCGGCATCATTCCAAATACATTTTTAGCGGCATTGCACACTCCAGCAATGTTATCAATAGCCCCATTTGGGTTGGCAGCATCAGTTATCTTGCCTTGTTCGTCACAATATCGGAAAATAATTTGTCCATTCTCATTCATTCGTTTCAGCGTTTCAGTATCGGCATAGTATTTCCCTTCGCCGTGCGCAATAGGTATTTTAAGGGCTTTACCAGATGCAATGTTAGAAGTAATTAACGCATCTTTAGATTGAGGAGTGATGAAAACATTTTTGCAGATAAATTTACGTTCATCATTATGCATCAACGCTCCTGGTACTAAACCAGCTTCGCATAATATTTGAAAACCGTTACATACACCAAGCAAGTAACCTCCATTGTTTGCAAATTCAATTACTTTTTCCATAATAGGCGAAAAACGTGCAATAGCACCCGACCGCAAATAATCGCCATACGAAAAACCGCCCGGAAGCACAATAAAATCACACCCTTTCAGATCGGTATCTTTATGCCACAGTTCCACTACTTCTTGCTTCATCACATTCCGCAAGGCATATATCATATCTTGGTCGCAATTAGAACCAGGAAAAATTACTACTCCAAATTTCATATTATGTTTAGTTTAAATGTTTACTATTGATGGTGCAAAGTTAGAAATACTTTACGAAATCGGTTATTAATATAGATGCAATAAATAATAAAAATAAAATTTCGCCAACCACTTCTTTTTTCAGATTTATAAAGTAATTTGCCGAAAACATTGCTACAGGCACCGCCAATATAGAAAGAAACGGAGAAGTAAACTCCGGAGCAATGCTCAAGGACATAAGCCCAAAAAAAGATACCCAAGAAGTATATATTACGTTCTTCTTTGTTTTTTGCGAACTTAATAATATACTATTTGGTATTTTGCTAAATGATATTAAAACAATTATCAACCCTATTGCAAGCATAAAAATAAAAGAGGCAGGGTAATCAAACAGAGGGCGGTCGTGTAATACAAAATACGATTTAGCTTCAGTAATTGGTTGAGAGATATTGTTGTTTAAGAAATAATAAGTAAACACAAAACAATACGGAACCAATACACCGAAAAGGGAAACAAACCATTCGCGCCAGTTGTAGCTTCTGAAAATGATTAACCCGAATGCGAGTAAAGGAAATAAAATGATACTCGGGAAATAAAACAAAGTGGCTAACGAAAGGCACAATCCGGCATCAAACGAATTAGCAAAGGCATAGTTTTTCCGATATGCACTAAATTGTTTATTTATAGCAAGCATAATAAAAAAATTAGCAACTAAAACCGGATGAAATGTGAGCATTGCTTCGTTATTGCTCATAAATACTAAGTAAAACAAGGCAGGCAGAAAAGACTTACGAGATATAAATTCATTCTCATTAACGGTGTGATTAATTATAAATCCTTCGGCAATTAACAAAAGAAAAGCTGCAATGGTACTTAAATAAGGGATTTTAACAAGTTGATTAGCTATGGAATTAAAAAGAGGAGTGTTATTAGTTTCAGGCAATGTGGAAGGGTGCATAAAGCCAACTACCCACAAAGCCAAGGCAACGAAAGGCAAAATGAAATATAAAGAAGGGTTATTATTTTTGAAAAAGCGTATGAACATTGAGCCGATAAAATTAGTTTAAAAAAGGATTGCCGAATAAATAATATTTGTATTTTTGCCACCACAAAACAAATAAAATTACGAACTATGAATATGACAGATGTGTTTTACAAAATCGGAAGTTTTTTCCAATGGACATTTAAAATAATGCACCACGTAGGCTTTGCAGCTAACTTTTTCTTCTGGTCATTGATAGTTATATTAATAGTTACTTGGTTAACTATGCAAAAGCGATTTAATAAAGAAGCGAAAGCTTCTGGTAAATTGGCTTAACTAAAGTACTTTTTCAAGTCTTTCCCAATATCTTTCCGGTAATATTTTCCTTCGTAGTTTATTCGTTCAGCATTTGCGAATGACTTTGTTAATGCCTCATCCATTGTATCTCCATAAGAAGTAATAGCTATTACTCGCCCGCCATTAGTAATAGTTTGGGTTTGGGAGTTAGCAGATTGGAGTGCTGCGGTACCAGCGTGAAAAGCAATGCTCCCTTCTACTTTATCTAATCCGGTAATTACTTTTCCTTTTTCATACTCTTCTGGATAACCGCCTGATACAAGCATTACAGTGGTAGCAAAGCGGCTATCAACTTCAAATGTTTTTTCATTTAGTGTTCCATTTCCCACACCGATAAATAAATCAAGCAAGTCGGATTTAATGCGGGGGATAACTACTTCCGTTTCTGGGTCGCCCATACGTACGTTGTATTCTATTACTTGTGGCTCGCCGTTTACATTCATCAATCCAATAAAAATAAAACCTTTGTAAACTATTCCTTCTTGTTTTAATCCATTGATGGTTGGTATAATTACACGGTCTTCTACTTTCTTTATAAATGCTTCATCAGCAAAAGGTACTGGAGATATGGCACCCATCCCGCCAGTGTTTAAGCCCATATCATTTTCTCCTATTCGTTTGTAATCCTTAGCCGCAGGTAGTATCTTATATGAGTTTCCATCCGTTAATACAAATACGGAAAGTTCTATTCCTTGCAGAAACTCTTCTATCACCACTTTTGCAGAAGCATTACCAAACTTAGCATTAGCAAGCATTTCCGAAAGCTCTTGTCTTGCATCAGATAAAGTAGTTGGTATTATTACGCCCTTGCCAGCGGCTAAGCCATCTGCTTTTAATACATAAGGAGGAGATAATGTTTCGAGAAATAATAACCCTTCTGCTAATGTTTCTTTAGTAAATGTTTGGTATTGCGCGGTTGGTATTTTATGGCGAAACATAAATTGTTTGGAGAAATCTTTGCTGCCTTCTAACTGCGCTCCATCCTTTTGCGGACCGATAACAGGAATATGTTTTAATTCTTCATCAGCCAAAAAGAAATCGTGAATGCCTTTTACCAACGGATCCTCTGGTCCTACAACTACCATTGTTATTTGATGTTGTAAAACAATTGTTTTTACAGAAGGAAAATCTGTTGGAGAAATATTTATGTTAGTTCCGAAAGGGGAAGTGCCTGCATTGCCGGGCGCAATATAAAGGTTGTTACATTTCGAGCTTTGAGAAAGTTTCCAGGCAAAGGCGTGTTCTCTGCCGCCAGAACCAAGTATTAGAATATTCATAAATTAAATTGCTTTATTGTTATACTGTTTTATTGCTGATTAATCGGTAATAAAACAGGACAATATTAGCAATTAAAACTCAAACTTATAACCTATTCCTTTTACTGTTTTAATATAATCGTCTCCTAACTTTTCGCGAAGCTTGCGGATGTGGACATCTATTGTTCTGTCCCCTACTACTACATCACCTCCCCATACTTTATCTAAAATAACATCACGGGTAAATACTTTGCCGGGTTTGGAGGCAAGTAAATCTAGGAGTTCAAATTCTTTTTTTGGAAGATTAATTTCTTTCCCGTCTTTCATTATCAAATACTTTTCTCTATCAATTCGTATTCCGCCTAACTCTAATTTATCTGATTGTACTTGTTCTGAAATCAATCCTCTACGCAATAATGCTTTTATTCTGCTGCTTAATACTCTTGGTTTTATTGGCTTATTGATATAATCATCAGCCCCAACGTCAAACCCTGCTATTTGCGAATAATCTTCGTTACGTGCGGTAAGAAAAGCAACCATTACATCCTTTAAACCTGGTAAAGCGCGTATCTCTCGGCAAGTTTCTATTCCATCCATATCAGGCATCATCACATCTAAAATGATGAGATGAGGAAATACCTTTTTTGCTACAGCAATCGCTTCTTTGCCATTAAGGGCGGTATAAACATCGTATCCTTCTTTTTTTAAATTGTAAGAAAGAAACTCTAATATATCCGACTCGTCATCTACTAATAAAATCTTTGATTGAGTGCTCATTGGTTATGTTTTTAAATCTGTGTAAAGGTCTTAATTGCCTTCTAAATGTATGTTATTTTAATATTAAGTTAATATTAATAAAGCGGAGGATTATTTGTCTGTAATATCTACAACAGCAGATTCAATGATTAATCCGTTTTTAAACTTTAATGCTTCGCCTACTTCCTGTGTTTTTTCTTTTTTTACTTTTCGTTCGTAAACAATAGATATAGATTCTTTAAATACAACTACCATCGTCAACTTATAATTTAAAGTTGGTAATTTCTCAAAAGCTTCTTCCCACCACTTGCGCAATGCTTTTTTACCTTTTATCTTTCCTTTTGTTTTGGGGTGTTTCTTTTTTAGTCTTGGACTAAAGTGCGTTGCATCCTTATCATAGAGTGCAAGTAGCTTTTCTATGTCGTGTTCATTAAATGCTTCAATCCATTTGAAAACTGCTTCTGTATTTTTCTTTAATCCCATAGTAAATGTTTTTTGTAATGTATTATACAAAGGTAGTTGAAAAATCAATTATAAGTTAATTTTATTGTTTGTTTTTTTGCTTGTTTGTATTCGTAATTTTACAGGCAACCAAAATG
>CAILDT010000499.1 GCA_903833025.1 uncultured Bacteroidota bacterium
CGATCTAGGAGAGGGGGAGGTGCGTGAAGTTGGTGTGAGTTATTTAACGAGCAACAATCTTTTTGTTTCGGAATAAATTAGTTTGCCGTTTTGTTTAACAGTCATTTTATAGAAATAACTTCCGTTGGCGAAGTTGTTTAAATCATCAATTTCTACAGTATGTTTACCTGCTTGAATGTTGTTTTCATTCTGAATGGTTTTTATTTTACGTCCGGTAACATCAAATAAATCAATAGAAACAGAAGCATTTTGTGCGATGCTGTAATCTATTTGTGTTTTTCCGGTGGTTGGGTTGGGGTAATTTTGCCCTATTACATTGTCGGTTTGTTCGTTAGTTGCTATGCCCGCACCGCCAGTACCAGTGTGGTGTATTCGGTATATCATACCGTTGGTGGTATAGCCGCCTTTCATTGCATAAATGAAACCGTCCGAACCTTCACGAAGCGTAGTTAAACCACCTGCGGTGATGTCTGCCCATAATACGTTGGAAGTAACTGTGTCATAAACAGGGGCATTGCCAAGGGTTAGGTTGTATATTCTGCCATAATCGTTATCGGCCACCCAAATGTGGTTATCAAATTCGGGCATAACAGAGCCGGTGTAAAACATAGTGCCAGTAACGCCACCCAATGGTGCTCCCCAAGTAGTCATCGGGTTTATGTGCCCTGTGCAAGGGGTGGTGGTGCCATAAATATAATTGCCTTCGCAAGCAGCCCAGCCGTAGTTACCGCCTTTGTGTATAATGTCGTATTCGTCATAAGCGTTATACCCATTTTCGGAGATGTACATTGAGTCGGTTGCGGGATTAAAAGTAAATCCAAAATCATTTCTGTGACCGTAACTCCAGATATAATCGCAATGTCCAACGGTTGGAATGCTATCATCATAATAAGGATTATCGGTTGGTATGCTACCATCTTTGTGGATACGCATAATTTTTCCGAACGGATAATTTAGTTTGTTAGCAACATCAAGCACCGAATCGCCTTGATGATAAGCTAAATCGCCGATGCAGAAATATATACTGTTTGGGTCGCTTGGGCGGAAACGGATAATGCCACCAAAGTGATTGCCCGCTACATTGGAAACATTGTTGAAAGGTGGGTAACTTGCAAGGTCAATTTCGAGGATAACAGTAGGATTTGTGCCTACGTTAGCCACATCGGTAAATCGCATAATGCGGATTTTATCGGGGCTCGCAAGGTGTACATAATATACATAAACATAACTGTTGGAAGCATAATCAGGGTCAACAGCAATACCTAGCACACCTCTTTCGAAATCGCAATCTACTACGGAAGTTAAATCATAAAAGGTAGATAGCAAGGTGCCTGTAGAGCTGTAAACAAGGATAGTACCAGCGGCACAGCTACCAGCAGTGTTACCACCTTTTTGGGTAATAAAATATCTGCCATCGGGCGTCCAATCAAAATCGACAGGGTATTGAAGACCTCTAACAACAGTGTCGCGAACATAGCCAACTGGCATTGCTTGGGCTTTTAATGATGCAGATGTGATTAAGATAACTGCAAGAAGAAGTAATAGTTTTTTCATTATATTTTATTTTTTAGTGAGGTGCAAAAGTAGTAAAAATGAATTATATATTATGAGTTATAAATTATAGACCTCACCTCTGCCCTCTCCTTAAAAAAGGAGAGGGATTGAATGTTTTATTTATCTTTGGCGAATATGAATAAAGCATACCTTATATTAGGAGGAAATAAAGGGGATAAACTTAATAACCTGGAAAGAGCAATAAAAAGTATTGAAGCGAGGGTGGGTGAAGTGGTAAATAAGTCGAGTATTTATAGCACTAAAGCGTGGGGAAATACTAATCAGCCAGATTTTGTTAATCAAGTAATTGATGTAGAAACAAAATTATCCGCACTTGATTTATTAAAAGAAATATTGCTCATAGAAGAAGAATTAGGAAGAGTGCGCACAGAAGTAAAATGGGGGGAGCGCACTATGGATATTGATATTTTGTTTTATAATGATGAACTAATAGATGAGCCGAATTTAAAAATTCCACATCCTTATATTAAGGAACGTAAATTTGTGTTGGTTCCGATGAATGAAATAGCGGGAGATTTTATACATCCTGTTTTAAAAAAGAGTATTTATGATTTGTTGGGGAAGTGTGGGGATGAATTAGAAGTGTCATTGCTTATTGGTTAGACCTCCCCCCTTAATCCCCTCTCCTTAATAAGGAGAGGGGGTAGCAGGTGAGAAACGTAAAAAAAAGAAAATAGAATACAACAAATGAACCACTACAATTTTATAGCCATAGAAGGAAACATAGGAGCAGGGAAAACAACGCTTGCTACTAATATTGCCAACGGTTTTGATGCAAGGTTAATTTTGGAACAGTTTGCTGATAACTCTTTTTTACCTAAGTTTTATAAAGAACCAAAAAAATATGCTTTCCCGTTGGAACTTTCTTTTTTGGCAGAACGTTATCAGCAATTAAAAAGTGAATTGGTGAAACAAGATATTTTTCAGCCACAAGTTATTTCAGACTATTATTTTTTGAAGTGCTTGATATTCGCGAAAGCAAATTTGGATGAAGATGAGTTTGCTCTTTATTCAAAATTGTTTCATATTATTAATGATTCGCTACCTAAGCCCGATTTGTTTGTTTATTTATATCATAGCATAGAGCGACTACAAGAAAATATTAAAAAACGAGGGCGGAAATATGAACAGAACATAAAGGATGATTATTTGATAAAAATTCAAACAGGGTATTTTGATTTCCTTAAACAGGTGGATGATTTGAGGGTTTTGATAATTGATGTAAATAATGTGGATTTTGCGAATAACCCGAAACATTACAAGCAGGTTGTTAATATTATTAATCAACCTTATGAAGTAGGAATAACAAGGATTACGGCATTAAACATTATCTAAATTAAGAAGTATTATTAGCTTTAAGTCAAATAAAAAGTTTCATTGTGTTAAAATTTAATTATTTTTGCACCTTATTCATAAAAAACAACAAACAACTAACTCAAAAATAGAACAAACC
Source organism: uncultured Bacteroidota bacterium (assembly GCA_903833025.1). Taxonomy (GTDB): domain Bacteria; phylum Bacteroidota; class Bacteroidia; order 2-12-FULL-35-15; family 2-12-FULL-35-15; genus 2-12-FULL-35-15. The sequence goes on from CAILDT010000499.1 coordinate 3,029, forward strand.
AAACAAAAATGAAAAACTTAAAATTTCAATCTTTAGCTTTAGCAGTTGCCACAGTAGTAGCATTTTCAGGATGTACCGGATTGGGCAAATTGGTTAAAAATGCTGACAAAATTACTTACAAAGTTACCCCTGACCCAATGCAAATGCACGGCGACAGTGTGGGTGTGAGTATTAACGGAACATATCCTGCAAAGATATTTCCTAAAAAAGCAACAGTAACTGTAACTCCTTACATTAAATGGGCAGGTGGCGAAAAAGCACTTAAACCAGTAGTATTGGTTGGTGAGAAATCAGACGCTAAAGGACAAAAAATTAGCAATGCAAAAGGCGGAAGTTTTTCTTACACCTCTGATAAGGTAGCTTATATGCCTGATATGAAGGTGGCAACTTTAGAATTAAGATGCACAGGTGCTGTGAAATCTAAAACAAAAGATTTACCTGCTAAAAAAGTAGCCGATGGAACTATCATAACACCATTGTTAGTGAAAAATGATGAGAAACCAATTATGGCGAAAGATAATTTCCAGAAAACTATTCCACATTCTGTAACAGGAGAAATATTCTTTGTTATCAGTCAATCAACTGTACGTGCAACTGAATTGAAAAGTGATGAGATGAAGGCTTTCAAAGAATTTATCACTAATGGAACAGCTAAAAACTTCGCTTTCAAACCAATGAATATTTCTGCTTATGCTTCGCCAGATGGAGAGTTGGACAAAAATGCTCATCTTGCCGAAGACCGTGCTAAAGAAACTGTGAAATCGTTGATGGAATGGTCGAAAGAGAAATTAAACACTAAAGATAAAAAAGATAAAACCTTAAACTTTGCACCAGGGACAGCAAAAGAATTTTACAACACTGTTACTACTGCAGAAGATTGGGATGGTTTCAAAAAAGCAATGGAAGCATCGTCAATAAAAGACAAAGATTTAATTTTACGTGTTTTAACAATGTATTCTGATGGACCGACACGTGAAAAAGAAATAAAAAATTTAGGGAAAACTTGGCCTGAACTTGCTGATAAGATTTTACCGAAATTACGCAGAAGTGTTTTGACTTTAAATGCTGACGAAAATAGCCGTACCGATGCACAAATTACTGCTGCATTAACTGCTGCTCCTGATAGCTTATCAGTTGAAGAAATGATTTATGGTGCTACTTTAACGACTGATATGAATACTAAATTATCTATCTATAAAAAAGCAGAGTCTAAATATCCGCAAGATTGGAGATGTGCAAACAATGTTGGATACATTTACATTATGCAAAATAAATTGGCTGATGCTGAAACAGAATTTAAAAAAGCAGATGGTCTTTCGGCTAACAACCCTATTGTAAAAAACAATTTAGGAATTTGCGCTCGTTGGAGAGGTGACCGCAAAGCGGCAATGGATTTATACGTTGCTGCAAAAAGTGCAGGTACAGAGCCAACTTACAATATGGGTATCATCGAAATTCAAAATGGAAATTATGCAGCAGCGGTTGCTGATTTCGGAAGTGAAAACACTTTTAATGCGGCACTTGCTACTTTGTTAAACGGTAACAATGAAGGTGCTATGGCAACTTTAGATAAATCGAATGTGAAAGATGATGCTATCTCTTTTTACTTAAAAGCAATTGCTTCGGCACGTCAAGGAAAAGCGGATGGAGTGAACAATAACCTAAAAGCAGCTATCCAAAAAGATGCTTCTTTTAAAGCAATGGCAAGAGATGATGCAGAGTTTATTAAGTTCCGCGATAATGCAGATTTCAAAGGAATGGTAAATTAAAAATAACATTAAATAAAAGTTAACAGGAAACGTTCCGCAGATTTGCGGAACGTTTTTTGTTTATATCCGTGTTCATATATAAAAAAAGATTATTTATTTTTAATATTATTAATTAATACATTTGCATAAATAAAATAGCCACGCAATGAAAACAAAAACTCTCTACTCATCCATCTTTTTGCTATCCATTTTTGTAATAGCAATTTCCTTTTCTTCTTATAGTCAGGTTGGTAAAGAACCACCAGCAATAGATAGCGCACAAGCGGCTACATATTATTTAGAAATGAATGGTACCATCAACCGATTTGTGCCACAGGCAGATAAGGATGCAAAACTACCTCCATTAGGCGGTGCTTCGGTACACGTGTTTTATGGTACTAAAGAATATACTACTGCCCTAACAACCGATAAAGGAAAATGTACGTTCAGACTTCCGCTTAACAGAATATTTAAAATTCAGGTTTCTAAATTCGGTTATGTTCCTAAGTTTTTTGAAGTAAATACTAAAGTGCCTACTATTAATCTCAACACTTATTCTTTTAAATTTGATGTCGATTTATTTGAAGAGATTAAAAAATTAGATGTATCAGTATTAAAAAAGCCAATTGCTAAAGTTACGTTTGACGTTATTTATGATAGGTTTCAATACGACGAAAGTTATACCGGGCGAATAAATTTTGATATTAAAAAGATGTACAAAATGTATTACGAACTACAAAAAGCACAGGCAGATTCGATTGAGAGATTTAACAAAGGAGAAAAAGAACCAGCGAAAGAACCTGTTGACCCAAAGAAAAAAGCACCGCCAGCAAAAGGTACTCCTCCGGCGAAAACTAATCCGCCACCTAAGAAGAAATAGGTTTTTGGAATTATTAAATCCCGTTCTTGAAAAAAGGACGGGATTTTTATATTTTATTCAAAATATCCCAAACAACAATACCTACACTTACCGAAATATTTAAAGAATGTTTGGTACCCAGTTGTGGTATTTCTATAACTCCTGTACTTGCATCCACCACTTCCTGCTCCACTCCTTTTACTTCATTGCCAAATACTATTGCTACCCTTTTTTCTTTTTGAGGGATAAATTCATTTAGCATTATTGCTTTTTCCGTTTGCTCTATGGAATAAACCAAATAATTATTTTGTTTTAATTCTTCTACAGCTTCAATGGTTGTTTTAAAGTATTTCCACAAAACGCTGTTGGTAGCACCCAAAGCAGTTTTTTGTATTTCGGTGTTGGGCGGACAACCAGTTATACCACACAAATAAACAGCTTCTACCAAAAAAGCATCTGCTGTGCGAAATACCGACCCTACATTATTTAAACTTCGTACGTTATCTAATACTATTATAATAGGTGTTTTGGATGATTGTTTAAATTCATCAACTGATTTACGTATGAGTTCGGAGTTTTGGAGTTTGCGCATTGTTAGGTTTTAAATCAATCTTTTGATTCTGTCAGATGCTCAAATTGTAAACCCTTTATTGATTTTATTTCGTTTGATACTTTTCCATTATCATTCACAATTACTGTGTTTCCTTTCTGAATTAAATTATTAATTATTGAATCATTAGGCAAATAATCA
>CAILDT010000500.1 GCA_903833025.1 uncultured Bacteroidota bacterium
AGGCAATCTTAAAAATGACAGTGCGCTAAGTCGCCCTAATAAAAAGCCAACTCCTCCTAATTTAAAAATAGGAGCTTCGCCAAAAGAAAAGGAGTTGCGCAAAACAATAGAAGCGCAAGACCAATATGCACTATCATTTGCTACCGAAACAAATAAAACTGGAATCAGCAATTTCTTTTTCTTCACGCCTTTAAAAGGCAGAATAACATCATCATTTAAAGCGAGTGAACAACATTTTGGAGTGGATATAGTAGCGGCGGAAAACGAACCGATAAAATCTACATTGGATGGAACGGTTATATTAGCAACCTTTTCCACCGAAACAGGATATACCATTACGGTGCAACATTCGAACAATTTAATATCGGTTTACAAACATAATTCAGTACTGTTAAAAAAGATTGGCGATTATGTAAAAGCTGGTGAACCTATTGCCATCATAGGTAATTCGGGCGAACAAACTTCTGGTCCGCATTTGCATTTTGAATTGTGGTATAATGGCAATGCTATTAATCCGCAGGATTATATGGTGTTTTAAGAGAATTATGAAAGAAAAGAAAAACATAGCTATACTTGGAAGCACTGGTTCTATTGGAACACAGGCATTAGATGTTGTGCGGGCAAATCCAACTATGTTTTCTGTGGAGGTGCTAACAGGCAATGGTAATGTAGATTTGCTTATAAAACAAGCGATAGAGTTTAACCCCAATGCCGTTGTAGTTGCTGATGAAACAAAATATCAATATGTAAAAGAAGCATTAAATCCGCACGATATAAAAGTATTTGCAGGTAAAAAGGCAATAGCAGAAGTAGTGGAAATGGATAGCATTGATTTGGTGCTTACCGCCATTGTTGGTTATGCCGGACTGGAATCTACATTGGCTGCAATAAACGCGGGCAAACAAATTGCGTTAGCAAATAAAGAAACATTGGTAGTGGCAGGCGAGTTGGTAACAAAACTTGCGAAGGAAAAAGGAGTAAATCTTTATCCTGTTGATTCCGAACATTCCGCCATCTTTCAATGCCTTGCAGGCGAGTTTCATAACCCGATTGAAAAGATATATTTAACTGCTTCGGGTGGTCCTTTTAGAGGAAAGGACAGAGAGTTTCTTTCGACAGTAAAAAAGGAACAAGCATTAAAACATCCTAACTGGGATATGGGGGCAAAAATAACTATCGACTCTGCGTCATTGATGAATAAAGGGTTGGAAGTAATAGAAGCCAAATGGTTATTCGGATTAAAAGCCGAACAGATTGATGTGATAGTGCATCCGCAAAGTATCGTACATTCTATCGTTCAGTTTACCGATGGCAGTATGAAAGCGCAAATGGGCTTGCCGGATATGAAGTTGCCGATACAATATGCAATGGCTTATCCTGAACGTATAAAGTCGGACTTTCCAAGGTTTAACTTTATTAACTATCCTCAACTCACTTTTGAACCTGTTGATACAAAAACATTTCGTAATCTTGCACTCGCATTTGAAGCAATGAATAAAGGAGGAAACGCCCCTTGTGTTTTAAATGCAGCAAACGAAGTGGCGGTGGAAGCTTTTTTAAAAGATAAAATAGGTTTTCTGCAAATGAGTGATATAGTGGAACAATGTTTGCAAACAATCGATTTTATTGCCAAACCAAGCTATGATGATTATGTGGCAACAGATAAAGAAACAAGAAGAAAAGCATTACAATTATTGAACTAACAAAAAAATGGGAGCACTAACACAAGCATTACAATTTATATTAAGTTTATCTATCCTTATCGTGTTGCACGAGATGGGACATTTTATTCCTGCCAAATTATTTAAAACAAGAGTAGAGAAATTCTATCTTTTCTTTGACCCTTGGTTTTCTTTATTCAAATATAAAAAAGGCGATACCGAATACGGAATAGGTTGGTTGCCACTTGGCGGATATGTGAAGATATCAGGAATGATAGACGAATCGATGGATAAGGAACAAATGAAATTACCACCGCAGGAGTGGGAGTTTCGTTCGAAACCAGCGTGGCAACGATTAATTATTATGTGTGGCGGGGTAACGGTAAATGTTATTCTTGGTATTTTAATTTATGCAATGATGTTGTTCGGCTGGGGAAGCGAAACCTTGCCACCGCAAAATGCTACCAATGGTGTATCCTGCGATTCGATTGCATTAAAAATGGGATTGAGAGATGGGGATAAAATATTAATGGTGGACACAATACCAGTTAAAAGTCTTGAAAAAGTATTTGGAGATATATTAATTAATAAAGCAAAAAGTCTTAAAGTTGATAGAAATGGCGAGATAGTTAACATTCCGGTAAGCGAAGACAATTTAAGTGAAATGATTTCGAAGCAATCTCATCTTGTCGAACCGCGTTATCCATTGGATGTACTTTCTTTAACTTCTGGCAAGGCAGCCAGTGCAGCAGGTATTCAGGTGGATGATAGGATTGTTTCTATAAATGATGTGCCAACTCCTTTTGTGTCCGACGTAACAAATGAACTTAAGAAAAATAAAAGCAAAACCATAAATATTGGGTTGTTGAGAAAAGGAAAAGATACTGTAACTAAAGTTGCTGTGGATGAAGATGGTTTTATTGGTGTAGGAATTAATACAGATATAAAAAAGTATTTTACTTTAAAAACTGTTCACTATTCTTTCCTCGAATCATTTCCGGCGGGCATTCATAAGGCAGGAGAAACATTTGATAATTACATAAAACAATTTAAAATAATATTTACTGTAAAAGGTGCGGCAAAAGAACTGGGTGGTTTTATGTCGATAGGCAAAGGATATAGCAAAACGTGGGATTGGGAAAGTTTCTGGTCGTTTACTGCTTTCCTAAGTATTGCGCTTGCTTTTATGAATATACTTCCGATTCCTGCATTGGATGGCGGTCACGTTATGTTTCTGTTGTATGAAGTAATAACACGCAGAAAACCAAATGAAAAATTTATGGAGTATGCACAGTATGTAGGAATGTTCATTTTACTTGCATTACTATTGTTTGCTAATGGAAACGACGTGGTTAGATTATTCAGAAAATAAATAGTAATGCGCGCAAATATAATTCATACGCTATACCTTATACTCTATACCTCTTGTTTATTTGCGCAAGAAGGAACCCGCAACACTAATACAAACAATACTACTTCCGACCTTTCAGGCAAAATAATGATTGTTCCCTTTGAACCAAAACTATATTTGAGTGAAGTGGATATGAAAGTGAATCAGCAAACAAATTGGAATTTCGGACAAATACGCGAAAACTTTCGTCATCAATTGGATGCACAATTAAAATTGAAATTACAAAGCGTTGCTCCTGTGTTTTCTTATTATACTGATTCTGCAAAAACTTGGAAAGACCTGATGTACACCTATAAATCTACTAACCTTTCTTCCGACCTTGTTAGTAAACCAACAGATGCTTCGGTAGTAAATAAAAAAGAATCAGGGATTAAAAACGGAGAAGTGCACGTGGAAGTTAGCAACGATAAAAAGTTTATGAATACTAAAATTACTGATAAGGAAGCATTGCCTTATCTTACCAATAAATATAAATCAGAATATTTTGTTTTTGTAAATGAACTTGATATTATCGATATTCCTAATTCATATAATTTAAGTACAGATAGTTATAATAGGGAAGTTTCGATTCATTACAGCATCATTGATAAAACTGGAAAAACACTTTCAGCCGGACTTTTATCTTCTCAATTTTCATCAAAGGAAAACAATCCTAAGAAAATTGTTTCCACTTGTTTTGCTCCTATTGCCAGTTATATTACTGATAAACTTTCGGCAATAATAAATCCGAAACCTTCAACTCCTCCTAAGAAGTAATTGAAATTACTTTTTGTTTTTATTCCTCAATGCTCCAGTCGATAGGTAAAATCAAATTATGTTCGAGCAATTTATTTGTTATTGAAAAATGTTTGCAGCCAAAGAATTTCCCTCCTGCTAAAGGAGAAGGATGAGCTGCTTTTAAAACAAAATGTTTATCGGTGTTAATTAATTCTTCCTTTGATTGCGCATATTTCCCCCACAAAATAAAAACAATTCCTTTTTTTTGTTCCGAAATCTTTTTAATCACAGCATCGGTAAATTGTTCCCATCCTTTCTTTTGGTGCGAGCCAGGATGATTGGCACGAACAGTTAAAGTAGCATTGAGCAATAATATTCCCTGGTTTGCCCAAGGTTCCAGGTTGCCACCTTGCGGAACAGGAATTCCTAAATCTGTTTGAATTTCCTTAAATATATTTTTCAAAGATGGAGGCGAAGGGACTGCATCACTCACTGAAAAGCACAATCCATTTGCCTGCCCTGGTCCGTGGTATGGGTCTTGACCAATAATAACCACTTTTACTTTATCAAAAGGAGTATGATTAAATGCTGAAAATATCTGGTTGCCGGGAGGATAAACTTTGTACAATTTCTTTTCTTCCACCAAAAATTCTTTCAGTTTAAGAAAATAAGGTGCTGAAAACTCCTCTTTCAAAAACTCTTTCCAGCTTGGATGTATCGATATGTTTTTTGTTTCCATTGTATTAGTTTTATATGTCTTTTTATGCTCTCAATTAGCAGAGGAATATTTTATTTCTCTTTGTAAAATATTTTTTCTTACATTTGTGCAAGTTTAATAACCAAAAGAAAACTAATTTTATCCGGCTCAAATGAAAAAGATTTTTGTAATAGTGTTGTCTGTATTTGTTATCAGTTCTGTTTTCACTTCGTGCAAAAGCCACGAACGTTGTGCAGCTTACGGAAAAATTAATAAAATTGATACAGCAAAACCTGTTTCCGATAAGACTGAAAAGTCTATTTAATTCCTTTTTTCTTCTTTCGTTTCTTCTCTCTTTCTGAAATTTCTTTTCAGAAAACCTTTAATAATTAAATATTACAGTCTGTTTTAATTCAGCACTTAAACTTTTTGCAACCGGACAAGCACGTGCTGTTCGTTCCAATAACGCTTTGTCTTCATCGGAATAATTATTTTTCGGCATTTCAAATTCAACAATAATTTCACTTACTCTTCTTGGATTTGATTCCATTATTTTTGTGATTTCTATTGTTGCGCCATCCATATTTATTGAATGCCGTTCCGCCACAATGCCCATTACGGTGAGCATACAACAACCTAACGATGTAGCTAATAAATCAGTTGGCGAGAATGCTTCTCCTTTACCATTGTTATCTGGTGGGGCATCTGTAATTATTTTTTCTCCTGATTTTAAATGAATGGCTTCGGTGCGAAGGTTGCCCAGATATGTTATTTTTGAAGTTTTCATAGTATCTTTGTGCTTTGATTATTAATATTTAATACTTTTGTGGGAGCAAAGATAGTTCAATGTTTAAACCAATTTTTTCTTTTCTTTTAATTTTTCTTTTTTCTTTTGTTGCAATTGCACAAAATGGAAAAGATAATGAAACACGCATAGCAAATGGCGAAGATTTGAATATGCTTTATCGCAATGAGGCAAGTTTTGGTTTGTTTATTCATTCCGCTGGTGGTATTGGGATTGCTTATAGAAGAGGGTATCACGTGGTTGCAACCCGTAACAGAATGTTTGAAATAGAGGTTCAGAATTTTAAACATCCTAAAGAAGTAAAAAGTGTGAGTGTGATTAAAAGTAATGGAAAAGGATATGTTTATGGTAAATTAAACTCGTTCCTTTTGTTTCGCCCAGGTGTTGGTTACCAAAATATTTTATATCAAAAGAGTGATAAAAAAAGTGTGGAGATAAGGTGTTCGTATTATTTGGGTGCTATCATTAATTTCGCGAAGCCAATTTATTTGGAAATAAAAGATGCTTCTTCCACTGATAATACATCCTCTATAGAGAGATACAACCCGGATATTCATAACCAAAGTAATATTTACGGCAAAGCTCCTTATTTATATGGGATAGAAAAAACAACTATTTATCCGGGTGGTTATGCCAAATTTGCGTTGAGTTTTGAATATGCAAATAGGTATAACGGAATTAAAGCAATTGAAACAGGCGTTATTGGTGATATTTATCCGCAGGTGATACCTATGATGGCGTATAATAAAAACCAGCAGGTGTTTGTGGAATTGTATCTCAAAATGATTTGGGGTAAAAAGTGGTTTTAGATTTCTCTCCAGCTAATTAATTAAAATGTCAGAAACAATAACAGAAATTAATCAAGAGAAAAAATTTACTCGTAAACCTGATTGGTTGCGTGTAAAATTGCCTACTGGAAAAGAATATTTGCAGGTTCGTCAAATTGTTTCTACTCATAAATTACATACCATTTGCGAAAGCGGAAACTGCCCTAATATGGGCGAATGTTGGGGAGCAGGCACGGCTACGTTTATGATTTTGGGAAATATCTGCACTCGTTCGTGCGGATTTTGTAACGTTGCCACCGGTCGTCCGCTGGCTGTTGATTTGCAGGAACCACAGCGTGTTGCGGAGTCGGTAAAGTTGATGAACGTGAAACATTGCGTTATTACTTCTGTGGATAGAGATGATTTGAAAGATGGCGGTTCTATTATTTGGGTAGAAACTATTAATGCAATTCGCGCAGCAAGTCCGCAGACAAAATTTGAAACGTTGATACCCGATTTTCAAGGTAAATGGGAAAACTTGCAACGGATTATTGATGCAAAACCAGATATTGTTTCTCATAATTTAGAAACTGTTCGCCGCCTTACAAAACAAGTTCGCATTCAGGCAAAATACGATAGAAGTTTGGAAGTTATAAAACGCCTGCACGATGGTGGAATGAAAACCAAATCAGGAATAATGCTTGGCTTGGGCGAAACGGAACAGGAAATTTATGAAACAATGGATGATTTGCGAAAAGCAGGGTGCGATGTGTTAACGATGGGACAATATTTGCAACCTACGCCAAAACATTTGCCTGTTGTTGAGTTTATCCGTCCCGAAAAATTTGCTCTTTATAAACAAGTTGGATTGGAAAAAGGTTTCCGATTTGTGGAAAGCGGTCCTTTAGTCCGCTCTTCTTACCATGCTGAAAAGCATATTTTCTAATTTTTTCCATACGATTCCTTAAAACACCTCAAACCAAGTACAGCTTTAATAACTACTTTTGTCTATCAAGATAAAATGTATGCACAACATTTCAGCCGATTATATATTTCCTATCTCTTCTCCACCTATTAAAAATGGGGTGATTACCATTGATGGTGATGGAAGGATAGTAGACATTATATCCAACATCAGCGAACATCCAATATCAACGTTAGCGAACATCCAACATCACAAAGGAATCATCTGTCCTGGTTTTATTAATACACATTGTCATTTGGAACTATCACATCTTCGTTCTCAAATACATGAAAACAAAGGAATGGCAGGTTTTGTAAAAGAAATACTTACCACACGTTTTAATTTTTCTGACAAAGAAATACAACAAGCCATTGCCGATGCGGAAAAAGAAATGATGAATAACGGAATAGTGGCAGTTGGCGACATTTCGAATAACAACAGTACTTTCAAACAAAAAGCGAAAGGTAATTTATGGTATCATACTTTTATTGAAGTATTTAATATGGATGATGCAAAAGCGGAAGACACTTTTATTAAGGGGAAACAGCTTCAAAAAGAACTTCAACCTCTATCCAATTCCATTGTTCCTCACGCACCTTACACAATGTCAGAAAAATTATTAATGCTGATAAATGAAGAAGCGGAAGCTACAAAAAGCATTATCACTATACATAATCAGGAAAGTAAAGAGGAGAGTGAATTATTTATTTCAAAATCTGGAACATTATACGAACTATTTAAATCAATGGGTATTAATACTGATTTAATAAGGGAAACAGGTGTTAACTCATTGCGTTCTACTTTACCATTAATAAAAGATGCAGAAAAAATATTGCTTGTGCATAATACATATACAACAAAAGAAGATATACAATTTATTAAATCTCAAATCTCAAATCTCAAACCTCAAATCTATTTTTGCACCTGCCCCAATGCGAACATATATATCGAAAACAACTTACCGGATTATAATTTATTTATCGAAGAAGATATTCCTGTAACTATTGGTACTGATAGTTTGGCAAGCAACTGGAGTTTATCAATACTAGACGAAATAAAAACCATCGCAAAACATTTCCCTCATATACCTTTGCAAACATTACTTACGTGGGCAACAAAAAACGGTGCCGAATTTTTAGGATTAAGTAATATGGGGACAATTGAAAAAGGTAAAAAACCTGGATTAAATTTACTCACAAACATAGATGGAATGAGGATTACAAATGAAACGAAAGTAATCCCTCTTTAATTTTGGTTTGTTATTCCATTTATAAATCTATACTTTTACAGAATTAAACTAAACAACAAACTTCATACCCTGCTATTCCTCGTTATAAAATGAGGAGGCGGGGTTGAGGTAAAGCCATCACACTATGAAAAAACAAATACTACTTATTATGTTACTAAGTTTTACAATAGTAAAACTTACCACAGCACAAATATTATGTGTGCAATGCTTCGACCAGAACGATTCTATAGGAGTAGGAGTGGGCACAAATAACTTTATTGCAAACGGAAACTTTGAAAACACTACCTGTGGTTTCAATTCCAATAGCAATACTTTTTGCCCCAATTCGGTAAACTATAATTGTAACATAGCCAACTGGGTTTGTACTGGTGGCGGCAGTTCTACTTATACTTGTTTTTACGACAGCACTGTCTGGTTTGTGGAACAAGGAACACACTCTGTTTACTTCGGCAACAACTTTTGCAGTGCTTGTCCGCTTGGCGATACCACCTGCCTCATAAATAATGGATGTACGGTTACAGGCAGCCCCGCAGGTTATCCATTAAGTAATGGTGCTGCTTATGGCGATACATTAGGGGTTAGTTTATCACAAGCAGTTAGCGGATTAACACCTGGCAGTGTGTATGTTTTAGAGTTTTGGGCAGGAGGCGAATCTGATGGGCTTGGGTCATTTGTAAATAAAGGATTATTTGCGGTGGATTTAGGGTTTGGAAATACCTTTTTAAGATGTAAACCTACAGGTCCTCATACAGGAATAGGTACCCGATTTTTAATACAGTTTAAAGCTACTGCCTCTGCACATACTGTAAAGTTTACTAACTGGGGGCATATCTCCTTTTCTGCTACCGAGCTTATTTTGGATAATGTTAGATTATATACACCTAATCACTTGCCGCCTACTATTTCTGCTTGCTCTTCCGATGGTGTAACTAATATCTCTGATGAACCTGTTAGCGTTGACGTTTATCCTAATCCTGTAAGTAATGAATTAACGGTAAAAACAAGCACAAACGAATCTTCTCAAATTATTATTTATGATATGCTTTCGTGTAAACTTTTTGAGAAAATGTTTACTAATACTGTTACCTTAAATACAGAAACTTTATCAAAAGGAGTATATATGTATGAAGTAAAAAATAAAAAGGGAGTGGTGAAAGGGAAGGTTGTTAAGAATTGAAAATGGACAATTGATAATGAATAATTGTGTCAGGAACACAACATTATCAATTGTCCATTTTAATTATCAATTATTACAAAACCCCCTCATCATACGCTTTCTCTCCGTGTATAGCGTCATCAATACCTTTATCCTCATCAGTTTGAGTTACCTTAACAGGGGTAATTTTATTAATTAAGGCGAGCATTAAATAGGTAAATATAAAAGCATAAATACACGCCCCAACTACTGCTACCAATTGTTTCATAAAGAATCCTGAACCGCCATACATTAGCCCGTCAGCCCCTGTTGCATTCATTGCTTTGCTTGCAAACACACCTAATAAAATAGTACCTAGACAGCCACCTATACCATGAACACCCCATACATCAAGGGCGTCATCCCATCCCATTTTGTTTTTTAAATGTACTGCAAGGTAACAAACTATACCCGCAGCAATACCAATCATAACTGCGGCAGGCAGCGAAACAAAACCTGCTGCCGGTGTAATGGTTGCTAATCCGGCCACTGCGCCGGTAAGCAAACCTACAAACTTTGGTTTCTTTGCCATACTCCATTCTATAACTAACCACGTAATAGCCGCGAAAGAAGCTGCCACATCGGTATTTACAAACGCAAGCCCTGTAATTGAATTTACATCCAATGCACTACCTGCATTAAAGCCGTACCAGCCAAACCATAAAAGCCCTGTACCTATTGCAATTAAAGGCACACTGTTGGGTGGTGATTCTTTATCTCTTCTTTTACCTACATAAATTACTGAAGCTAATGCCGCGAAACCTGCCGTGGCGTGTACTACTATACCACCTGCAAAATCAAGTACTCCCCAGTTGGCAAGTAATCCGCCGCCCCATATCATATGTGCGAAAGGATAATAAACTAGGACTTGCCAAACAATTAAAAATAATAAATACGATTTAAAAGTTACTCTGTTTACAAATGCCCCTGTAATTAAAGCAGGTGTAATGATTGCAAACATCATTTGATAGGCAAAGAAAACAAATTCGGGAATGTTTTTGTTTCCTGGGAAAGGAGTGTTTAAGTCCACCCCGCTCATAAATGCTTTGTTAAGATTACCGATGATGCCTCCCAGCATATCGCTGTTGTGAGCTATATCGCCACTGAAACAAAGTGAGTACCCGCATACAAACCACATAATAGTGGTTATACCCATTGAAACAAAACTCTGCATCATAATGCCGAGAATGTTTCGTTTACCTGCTAACCCTCCATAAAAAAAGGCGAGCCCCGGTGTCATTAACATTACTAAGCTTGTTGCTAATAGCATAAAGCCCATTGTACCTGTGTTAAACATAGTTATTAAGTTTTAAATTGTTCCCTGTTGATTTGTATTTACTGACATAGAAAACAGGAATTATTCTATGCGTATTATTAATATTTTAAAACCAAACACCTACACAAACCATTGTTTCCAGCCTGTTGTTGGTATTTGTTCCGTTGGTACGAAATATTTGTTGCCTACTATCCATTATTATATCTCTGCCTTCTAAGCGGATATACGCATTGTCTGCGGGTTTATATTCCACCCCCAATGTTGCATCGTTAAGAATATAACCGGTAACATTACTGGTATTGTCGATAAATCGGGGCGACAACATTCCTTCTTTATCCGAAAACGTTTCGCCTCTGGCGTATATACCAAACTTAGGTTTCGCTTGATATTTAAAAGTAAGAATAGCACTAAATATAGAAGCAGTAGAATTGGTGTCGGAAATACCGGAATGTTGCTGTGTTATATAATCCACACCGATAGTTGTTTTTAGCTTCTTGGTAAGTTGATAATTAAAAACAAGGTTATTCAAAAAGCGAAGATGTTTGGTTTTAGTACCTTCTGGTGATTCTTCACCTACAAGGTTATAATAATTAATATTCCCTTTTTCGCCCAACGCATACGAGATAGCTACACCATAAGATTTAGATTTATTATTATCTACAAAGGTGTTGTAGCCATTTAATATGTGCAAACAAATCAGCAATTTATCACTTGGCGAATAAGTAAGTTTGATGCCTGCCTGCCACCAGGGTTCGTAAAAGGTAATGATGGAAAGGGTGCTGGCGATATTATCTTTTGGCAACAATGCTTCGGTACCAATATGTGTTTTAAAGAAACCTGCATCCAACCATATCTTTTTTGTTAAACGAACTCCTGCATTTGCTTCCTGAATCATATTAAACACCGACGACCACGCACTTGATGGAATATCTCCATAATGAAGCGTGGCTAATGCTCTTGTTTTTTCGGTTGCATATTGCGCAGTTATCTGAACTATATTTAATCCGAACACATTACTCTTCGGAGAAATAACAGGAAACTTCTGGTAATTATTTGTCCCTACCGAATCGGTATAATAAGCATAATACGCATCCACATAACCACTGAATTTAATACTTTCAGGTATTTTGTTTATCAGCGTTTTTATGGTTGCGGTATCTTTAGGTTGAGCAAAACAGGGAGTATTAAAAAGGAATCCTGTTAAAGAAAAAAAGAAAATAATGTAGCACAGTATCGGTCTCTTCATATCAATTATCTTTCGTTTGAGTTAACAAACATAAGAAGATTTATTTGATTTCAAAACAATAATCATTAATTGATACCTTTGTGGCTCAATAATAAAACGAAACACGATGGATACTTTAGTAAAACGCCCTGTAATTATATATGCCGAAAGCACTCCTAATCCTGCATCAATGAAATTTGTTGCTAACAGATTGTTAGTAAACGATGGCGCAACAGCACAATATTTAAGCAAAGCAGAAACCAAAGGCGCACCTATTGCTGCCAAACTATTCGAACTTCCGTTTGTAAAAGCAGTATTTCTGGCTTCTAACTTTATTACTATTTCTAAAACCGATACAGTGCAATGGGAAGACATTACACTTGAACTGCGCGATTTTATACGCATATATATAAGTGATGGAAATGAAATTATTACTGAACTACCAACTTCCGAAGTGCCAGTAGATAATACATTTACCGAAAAAAAAGAAGTATTTACCGAGCACGTTTCGCCTACCACCGAAGTAGAAGTAAAGATTGTTGAAATGCTGGAACAATACATCCGACCTGCCGTGGAAGGCGATGGAGGAAGTATTACTTTTAAAAGTTTTACTGATGGAGTTGTTACAGTTCAGCTACGTGGTGCGTGCAGTGGCTGCCCATCTTCCACCGTTACACTTAAGGCAGGTATCGAAACTTTATTAAAACGAATGATACCGGAAGTTACGGAAGTAGTAGCGGAAACGGTATAATTATTTCTGCGCAACTTAAAACTTATATCCATTCTTCTAAATCACACCGGTTATCCAAAATAGCCACTACTTCTATAGTTGTGTTTTTTATTCTGTAAAACACAGAAAGTGGTTTGCTAAGTACAGCACGTCTTATTTTCTTCTTTTTATAAGTTGTTGGGTAAAGTTTTGGAAAAGAAATAACAACTGATTCAAACGATTGTAACAAAGAGAAAAAATTATCGACTTCTTTGTCAGAAAACTTAGATAGGAGATATTTTTTTATTGAAGAAGCATTTGTTAATGCGGTAGGAGTATATATTACTTCATTAATTCGAAGTTTAGGCATTTTTTAGTTGCTTCCAAAAATCTTTTGA